>JBGAWZ010000187.1:0-4722 GCA_044227335.1 Candidatus Zixiibacteriota bacterium
GCGTTCGACCACTGCGGTCTGACCGCAAACGATACGGACAAGGTAACGGTCACGCTCAACTCGGCGCCGGTATGCAATACGCCACACGACACCACCAAGTTCTTCCAGTGCGCTCCGGCGCAGGTGTCACTGCCGGTTTCGGGAACCGACGTCAACGGCAACTTCAGCCACTGCCAGATTACTTCCGGCCCCGGCTCGCTCTCCGGTGGTAACTGGACCTACACGCCGTCCGGATCACAAACAGTCAAGGTGGTGGTGCAGTGTCTGGATTCCTGCGGCGCGAGTTGTGTCGATTCGTTCTATGTGAAGTTCTCGATCAATCGTGTCCCGCTGGCCAATGCCGGACATGACACCTCGTTCTTCCTGTGCTCGACTGGTCAGGTCTGTGTGCCGGTGGTTTGTTCCGACATGGACAACAATCTGCAACTGTGCGAACTGGTCTCCCCGTTCGGTACTTACAATGCGGGTTCGGGAATGGTCTGCATCCCTGCGGACTACGGCACAGGAGCGCCGAAATCATTCCAGATCATTATGAAAGCGACCGACTCGTGCGGCGCGGTTGACTACGACACTTCCAATGTGTCGGTCCAATTCAACCATCCGCCGGTTGTTCAGGGACCGCCGAACTTGACAGTCTATCTCGATCAGATTGGAGAGGTCTGTTTCGATGTCGCGGTGAGCGATGCGGATAACAATATCACATCCATTACCACTTCGCTGGGCACCTATAGTCCCGGCATTGGTCAGGTCTGCTTTACTGCCGACACAACCGGTTTGTACTGTGTGATCGTGACGGCCAAGGATCAGTGTAACGTGATCAAGGCCGACACGGTCTGCCTCAATGTACAGATCGACGAGTGTATTCACGTCCAGATTGAAAAAGTACACAACGCCATTCAAGGTCAGCACAAGCTGGTCAATATCTACCTAAACGGCGCGGGCAAACCGGTCGGCGGATTTGAATTCCTGATCGCCTACGACGCCAGTTCGCTTTCGGCGATGGCGGCGACTGAGGGATCACTCTTCACCGGATGCGCGTGGGAGTATTTCACCTATCGCTTCGGGCCGTTTGGAAACTGCGGTTCGGGTTGTCCGTCGGGAATGATCCGCATCAGCGCAGTTGCTGAAACCAACAACGGTGCTTATCACCCGACCTGTCTGTTCGACGGTCAGACCGGTGTTCTGGCGACGATCGACTTCCTGGTTTCCAACGACCGGACGCTCGAATGCCAGTACGCACCGGTTCAGTTCTTCTGGCTGGGATGCGGCGATAACGCCTTCTCGGCTCCAGCCGGTGACACCCTCTGGATTTCGCGGTTTGTCTACGACTTTGAGTTCAATGACATAACCGACAACTCCTATGGCTTCCCCGGCTACTTCGGCGCACCTGACCAATGTTTGGTTGGCGGCGGTCCGGGCAAACCGGCGCCGGTGCGGTGTGTCGACTTCACCAATGGCGGCGTTGATATCGTCTGCGCCGATTCGATCGATGCTCGCGGCGACGTGAACCTCAACGGCTTGTCGTACGAAATCGCCGACGCGGTGATGTTCACCAACTACTTCATTCAGGGACTTTCGGCCTTCGTGGGTCATGTTGACGGCTCGGTGGCCGCGACTGATGTCAACGGCGACGGTCTCACGCTGACGGTCGGCGATCTGGTCTACCTGATTCGTGTGATTGTCGGCGATGCCGCGCAACTGCCGAAACTCAATCCGAGTGCGGTCAATCAGGTCAGTTTCAGTGTGATTGATAATGCACTGACAATAACCGATGCCTCATCCGGTGTCGGTGCGGTCTACCTGATAGTCGAAGGCGATGTCCATCCGACTACCATCGGCGAGGCCGAGTCGATGGATTTGGTCTATCGGTACGACGGAACGGTGACCAGAATTCTGATCGCAACCCGCGGACGGAATTCGCTGGGTACCGGTAAGTTTGTCCAGCTCGACGGCATGAAGTCAATCAAGTCGATCGAAGCAGGTAGCTTTGAAGGGTATTCGATGAAGTCAACGCTGACCAGTCTGCCGACTGAGTTTGCGCTCTCTCAGAACTACCCCAATCCGTTCAATCCGGTCACGACACTTGATTTCAGTCTGCCGCACGCCGCTGACTGGAAAGTGCAGATTTACAATATTCTCGGCCAGGTTGTTCAAACCTGGGGTGACCACGGCGAAGCCGGGTACTACCATATTACCTGGGATGCCGCCAGCTATGCGTCGGGTGTCTATTTCTACCGGTTAACCGCCGGATCGTACACCGCGACCAAGAAGATGGTGCTTCTGAAGTAAGAACGCCGAGAAGCAAAGACCTCATAGAGCCGGCGGCATTCCTAAGTGGATGCCGCCGGTTTTTTTTCTGGCAATTGTCCGTAGCCTCGACTCTATCTGGCTCCGACCCCTTGCGACACCGCCTCGGGAGAGAGTCCGACAAACGACGAAAGTTGGTTGGTGACTCCCAGCGCGTCGGTGTACGTGCGGTCGAACGCCGACGGCGTCGGGTCACCTTTGCGCAGTTGACGATCGTGTTCCGAGGCCCACGCCAGGTGCACTGCGGCATTGGCGTCAAGAGACGCATTCCCTGATTTTGACGGAGTGTAGTGGTAAGCGACTGCATCGACGATCTTCACCGGCAATCCCCAAGTAGCGAGAAGGTAGGCACCGATGCTTGCGTCATCGGCCCCCAATACCTGCTCCTGAGCACGATGCAAAGCAATGGTGTCCTGTTTGCTCATATGTATCGACTTCTCGAACTCCGTGGCGAAGCTCGTCAGCAGAATCAACTTACCGACATCATGCAACAATCCGGCGATCAGCGCGTCCTCCACTTCCTGTCGTTTTAGACCGAACGAATACGCGATGAACCGGGACTTGGTTCCCACGTTAACGGCACGACCATATATCTCATGCGGGTGATACCCTTGTATCTTTGCCGAAACTTCAATCTGATACGCTCCGGCCGCGAGCGCGATGCCGCGGACATTTTCAATTCCGATCATGTTAAGCGCCTGCAGGACACTTTCGATGGGTGTCCGCAGTCCGAACATCGCCGAGTTTGCCACTTGAAGCAATTTGGCGGTTATTGCCGCGTCGCTTGAGACTATAGCCGAAATTCGCGACATCGATACGTCTGCTTTGCCAAGTTCCGTCGTCAACTTGCGGTATGTTTCGGGAAGGGTTGGCAAATCCTTGATTGCCGAGACACGTTCTCGCAAAGTAGCGTCCTGGATAAGGTGCAGGCGATCAGTCATCGTGGGTGCTCCGGTACTAATGGTGTATCTTTTCAATCAGCAAGTATCGTAAGCGTATATCGGCAGAAACTGTCGACTCTTTGACCCTTCGCCCACGACGCATGACGCCACCTTAAATATTGGCGCCGCCAGGCCCTCTCGCGTCGGGTTACGAGATGAGGGTTGGCGGCGTTGAGTTCAAATAATATCGTGGCCGAGTGATACCCGGAGTATGAGCGCTCTGATGTTCGGAAACAGGTCAAATGTGGTGAGCGGGCCGAACGCCTCCGGCGGGCTTTGGTCGCCGCTCTGCAAATAGTACTCAGCAGAGAGCGTCAGGCTCGAATGTTTGCCGGACGGAAATGAGTACGACAGGCCGTAGGTGAAGGCGGTGAAACTCGCCAGACGGGCGTCGGCGCTGGCGTAACCCGGTCGCACTTGACCTTGCACCAAAAACGGACGCGAAAAGTCGGCGCGCGACTGGCGATACCAGCGGGCGCGCGGTTCGAGAGATTTGGTCGCCGACAGTTGCAGTTTCACCGACAGATCGGTAGTGTGTGACTGAATCCCCCAGTCATCACGATAATACCGGTAACCGGTCTGTGTAATTGTCCCCAAGACAAAGCTCCGCAGATCGAAAGCGCCGGCCAGACCAGTCCGGCGATTCGGTCGCTTTTCGAATAGATGCGCAACCGGCTCACCAGCGTCGGCTGAGTCAATTGGTTGCACCACCGATATTTCTTTGTACGGATCAGTCAAATATCCATTGGCGTGATTAACAGAAACATTCCAGCGAGCCAGTGTTCGTGGCGACATCACTTTGGAATATGAAATCGCAAGATCGTATTGATCTTTGGGTCGCGCACCATTGCCAAGTAGTCGCCCGTTGTCGTCATCCAAGACAGTGTCTGTTGGCGCATAGGCGGTGGGCACACCGCCATTAGGGTTATACGAATCGTGACTGAACAAGCCGGACACTCCGATACTTGACTTGAGATCATTGAAGTCAACGACAATCCCTCCGTTGAGGCCAAGCGATTTGTAATCATGTTCGCTCGATCCACTTACTCCGATGCTCGCTTCAGTGTTGAGACTCAATCGTCGAGCCAGTCCGAACTGGGCGGCAAAGCGGGTATCGCTGAAGTTTTCGTCGCGCGGATTCTGTCCGGCGGGAACCACAACCGTCGAACCACCAGAGGGACGCGTGACCGTCTGCGCTTGTTTCGAGGGTGACCCGCCGGTCGGCGATGCGCCGGTGAGGCCATCGTAAGTTAGCCGGAGCGAGAATCGGTCGCCGTTATTCAGATTCCTCTGAAGTGAATAAATAATCTCGGTCGCACGGATACGGTCGCGCTCAGAATAGAGCAAGACAGAGGTCTCCGAGTGACCGGCCCCCGCCGCATGTACGGGTGTTGCGCCGATGAGCGACGCGGTCGCAGTGGTCAGCGCACGGCGAATTGAGCGGTGGCATTTCAGTTGCATCCGCACCCGCCAC
>JBGAWZ010000188.1:0-4696 GCA_044227335.1 Candidatus Zixiibacteriota bacterium
CCCGGTGCGTCGTCGATATAGACGTATCCGCGATCAGTCAGCGCATAGAGTACCGATCCAAAGCTGATCGCAATCGGCCACCCTTCGGTCGTGATCGCTGATCCCGCCGAATCGGCGCGACCGTTGTCATCAAGATCGGTAGCTTGCAAAGTAATTACCTGTCCGGAGTCGGCGTTGATCGGGTACCCCACCGCTACAAGTGTCAGCGTGGTGTCAGTAGCGAATTTCCCGACACCTGGGCCGGCAGATACGAAATTTGGCCGGATCGAATAGATCGGCACCGATTTCAGCCGCCCCTGATTGTTGTCCGACCAACCGGAGACATCCGACCCGATTGTATCATACACGAGCGGGCAGGCGCAATCATCGATACTCCGCAGGAAATCTCTCCCATTCGGTTCAAACGCCACCACTCGCCCTTCGGAGGCGACGATGATTTCAGGTGTGCCGTCATTGTTCAGATCGGCCGCAATGGGCGAAAGTCCGAGAATTGGCTTACCGCACCGCACTGGGAAACTATCCACCAACCACTCGGTGGTTACATTGAACCTCGCGGCGGTGTCGACCCGAACCGGCGCGACATCACCGGGATAGGTCACGGTGTCGCGCCGGATATCAGTTACAAAGATGTGAGTGGCGTTGCCGGAATTATCGATTGTCTGCGGATTGGTATTGGGCGTGAATGAGTGATTCCGGTCATCGCGAAACATATCCTCGGCCGAACCATACCCGGCGTAATAGAATCCGCCAAAATTGATGATGCCGTCCGCCTCGACCAGCGACAAAAAGCGTCGTTCTAATATCGGATCCCAAATCTGAATCTGGTTGTCCAGATAGTTATTTCTACCTTCGCCGCTGTAATCCATCGCCGCAACCGCCTCGTCGATATGATATATCAATACGCCTGAGCCGGGCAGAAGATAATCGTACTCACCGGATTGCTCGCGAAGGTGATTGGAAGGATACAACAGCACACTGGTAAGCGAATCGGCCCGGATCGCTGTGTCTTTCTTGTCGACCTGATCTACCCGGTTTTCGATCAAATAATATTCGGTCTCAGATATTGGAATTCGAGCAATCTTGATCCCATTCGATACTGCCTCCGCGGCGACTATTTTGATATCCGATCCCTGCCGAAAATCAACTACCGGCGATATTCCGAGATACGCCCGGCACCAGGCGTCGGGGTAGACCGGAATCGCGCCGAACACTTTGCCGGCCGGAAAGCCAAAGTCTACTCCGGTGCCAAATCCATTGTTGTCCATCAGCGAAAAATCGCCCACTTGCGAAAGGAAATTGCTGGTGGAGTACATATCGGGCAGTCCGAGTTGATGGCCAAACTCGTGTGCCATCACAGCGTTCATCGCCACTGCGCGGTTGTCCTGCGACGCCGCCTCGGGCATCATGAGTCCCTCTTTCACATAGTAGGAACCACCATTAACTGCCACTGAATCGGTGATGAACCTGATAAACCCGGTGAACAAATCAGAACAGGTCGTGGGAAAGCCGATATCGTTCTGGCGGTCTGCTCCGGCATGAAAGAGAAAAATCGCATCGTACTGCGAGAAATCGATCTCCGGATGCCCCGGATCGACGATATGTGCGCTGTCGGCAGTGTGAATACAATCGCGAAAATAATTTTCAAGCCCCATCACAATTGAGTCTCGATCAAACGGACAGGCACCGTAGTACGACATCGGATTGGGCAAAGTATAGATCGAATCCCGCCCCGGCGGGTAAATATCCCACGTCAAAGTGATCTTCTGCTCCGACACCCAGCTCCAGTAATAATTGAGCGCCCGCATATGGGCATTGAAATAGTCGGCGTTGTGCGGCGGTGGGTCGATCAGATGCCCCACCGAATCGAGATAGTGCGCGGCCGAAACGGAATCCGCCAGCGGCGTGGATAAGTCCATTCGCCCCCGGCCGGTGGTATTTGGGTTGTCGGTCGCCTCGTATTGAAAATTGAAACGGAGAACCAGACAATGGAGTGTATCCCCTGCCGCGCTCAGCGTGGAACTCGGAAGTGACCACGGGTTCGTGCGCGACAAGCCGCGTAGCTTTGAGCTGGCATCGCCCAGCGGCGACCCCAGACATGGATGCACGACCTTTCCTTCGCCGGGCACAACCGTGCGGACTTTTGTCCCGTGCAATAGTTTATCTTCGGCATGCGAAATCGTGACCAGCGCCAGTGCGCCGATCACGACCGCCATGAGTGCGAATCCCTTCCTATGTCGAATCACGACTCCTCTTCTTGTCGGCCTGTTACAATCCTAAGGCCATCGAAACACGAAGTGTATTGGCAAGCGCGACATCATTATTGCTCGGAATGTAGGCAAAGTCAAATCTGAATCGCTTCAGAAGCGACAAACCCGCACCGAGGGTGATCGTCTTGATCTGCCCTTCGCGGTCGTAGATGTATCCGACTCGTCCGGCGATAATATTTGCATAGACAATTTCAGTTCCGCCGTTCCAGACAACTTCTTTCAGTTCCTGACTGATCGACCCGTTCATGTTCGGCGTCAGCTTGTTTCCTTCGGCGGTGACCAACCAGCGGAAATAATCGGTCTGTTTCAGCTTGTAGGCAAAGCCGATCGCCAGGTTAGTCGGAAGCGGGTCGGCCTGAGCGGCGTCGATATAGGTCATCTTCGGCCCAAGATTGGTCAACGCGGCGCCCAAAGTCAGGCGCGGCGACACGTTAAACAGAAGGCCGCCATCCAGCGCGAAACCGGTCGACGTACCACTTCCTCGCTCTGCCCCTGCCCCCTGATCAGCCAGTCGCGAGTAGATGACTTTCGCCGAAAGACCACCCTTGAGGCGGTTTGTGAGCGACGCGCCATACGAAAGAGAGAATGCCATATCGAACGATTCAAATGTCCCGATGACATTTGGGTTGTTCTCGCCCGTTCGCGAGAAAGTACCGTAAGAAATAAATGTCACATTGGCGCCCACCGTCCCAAAACCATTGATGTGCGTCACTGCCGATCCGAACTCGTAGTACAAATCGCTGGCCAGTTCCGGGAGCCACTTAGCGTGCATGAGGACAACTTCCGACTGACTGCGTGACTGCGTGACCAGATTCTTCGACGTTGACATCCAAAGCTCATCAGCGACTGAGAATGTCCCCTTTGTTTCCTGATCGCCCAGACCACGGACCGACGAACGTGCTCCTCTTCCGTTTTCGTATTCGATCAAACCTTCCGAGGTTGACACCAGTATCTTGCGGGAATACGAGCTGATCTGATTAACTTCGGCCGCGGCAATCGACGCGCCGGTCGACTGGCGAACTTTGATCACCTGTCCGACTGGGATAGTATCGCCTGAAAGATCATTGATGTCGCGGATCACAGAGACATAATCGACCGACGAGTTCGCCCGGTCGCCTGTCCCCTGCGTGAACGACGCCAGCGTCTGGCCCTCGGCTACTGTTGCATCGCGGTATCCGGGGAAACTCCAGCGGTTTTTGTCAAAGTGCAGAAGCCCGTACGATGTCCCGACCCAGATTTCATCGTTGACTACCGTAAGCGCGGTGACTTTTCCTTTGAATTTCGCCAGATACGGCACCACGACTACTTTGCCTGGGGTAAACGCCGAAACAGCGGAGGCATTCGCTCCCGTGTCGGTCTTTTGTGTCATATCCTGTGGAATGGCCGAAAGCTTGTCGGTGTACATCTGACGTTCAGCGGCGGAACCGTAGATAGCGAATTTGCCGGCGATAGCCATTGGCGTGTCGTCGACCGCAACGGTGTAAGCCAGCGTATTGCTCCAGCGTTGTCCGTCGAAATGGTATAAATCCTGACCGACTATCGCGTAGTAGTCGCCGGTCTTCTGAGCGGCAATGGCGACGATCGTATCAGCGGGCAACCCGACCGTGTCTTTTAGTTTTGCGATGCCGATGCCGTCATAGATCACTGCTCCGGCGGCGGTGCCGATCAGTGCGGTGCTGGGAAGAGTGGCCAGTGACGTGATATGATCCGACGGAAGTCCGTCGGCCTGTCTAAACGAACGCCACGTGCGACCGTTGTACAACACCAGCCCTTCGGTCGTGCCGACAAACAAAGCGCTTCCGCTTGAAGCCAGCGCAGTCGGCATACCTGAGACAATCGCTGAGTACGGGACTTTCAGATCAAGAGGAATGAACCGGTTCCGGGCGCCGTCGACTTTGCTGAAAATGCGATCCATATCCCGCGAGGTCAACTTGGCGTCTTTGCCGCGACCATTCCACACCTGCCGGGCTTCTTTGATATATTCCCATTTGATCCGGCACTGCGGATACAGGGCCAGCAGTGAGTCGCTGGCGGTGCGATAGGCGGCCGTGTCCTTAAATGTTGCCGGAGCCGCGGCCAGAACATCGCTCAAGAAAGCCGCAAGCGAATCTTTCGACATTGGGCTGTTGGCAGTCGCCACCCGGTCAATCGCGGCGTCGAGTTGGGCAGGATCGTTGGCGTTGATATATTTCGAGACGATCATGTTCACGGTCTGATCGGTGCGCGTATGAAACTGCTCGGTCGTGGTCCAGTCTTTGTTGTCAAAGCGCATCAGACCCTTTGAGCCGATTGCCCAGATGTCGTACGCCAGATGTCGTTCGCCGCTTCCACTGCCCCGTAGAGCGGCCATGGCGGTCAGCGGACGATACTCTTCCGGCACCGACACATTATCCCAGCTTCCTGCAAGCGGCGAGGCGCCCAACCCGGCC
>JBGAWZ010000189.1:0-4655 GCA_044227335.1 Candidatus Zixiibacteriota bacterium
GCGACCAGTTTGATTTTGCTACCGTATTGCTTCAGCTTGGCCTGAAAATCTTCGCGCGAAATTGTGCCGTCGTCGTTCAAGCCGATATGATGCACCTGCGCCACCCGCCGCCACGGCAGTTCGTTGGAGTGGTGCTCCATGAGCGTGGTGAGAATAACGTCGTTCTTGGTCAAGCGAAGGCGATTGGCCAGCTTGTTGATCGCTTCGGTAGTGTTCTTGGTGAAGAGCACAACTTGTTTGCGCAGGTTGGCGCCGACAAATTCCGCGACAATATCGCGCGCTTCTTCGTACGCCCAGCTTGATAACTGCGACTTGAATCCTGTGCCGCGGTGCACATTGGAATACCAGCGCAGAAACGAGGTCACCGAATCGGCGATTGGTTTGAAAGTCGGGGTCGATGCGGCGTTATCGAAATTCACATAGCGTCGGTCGCCGTGCAGAGTCGGCACCACCGTGTCGGCTCCGATTAACAGGTTTGGCAGGTCGTGCATCGTTATACCTGGCGCACTGGTCAATTGTTCAGCCGTTGATTTCATAGTCATACTCATGGAATATACGCCGCCGGAACCGATTCGGTTCAGGCCTTCGATTGTTTTGTACCGGTGAGAACGTCGAGATACTGGCGCGCCCAGCGCTCGCGCGGATGATGTTTGAGCGCGTGCTCCTGGTACTTGCGGCCCAGTTCCTCACCTATACGGGGATTCTGCCGGAGATTCTCGATATGATCGTACAGCCGCTCGGGATCGTCGGTGCGGAACGAGAGCGCCCCACCCGCTTTCTCAAGTTCGCGGAGGGCTTCGCTGTCGTGAGAGCCATAGATGATCGGGCGCCCCGACGCCATGTATTCAAATAGCTTGGCGGGGAATGTTCCGCGCGTGATCGGCACCTCGCGAATACTCTCGATCAATACATCGCTGGTCTTAAGAAAATACGGGATCGACTCAAGGGGCTGACTTCCGACAAAGAGCACATTTTTCAGGCCGTAGTCGCGCACCATGCCTTCAAGCTGGCTTCGCTTTTCGCCGTCGCCGACAAAGACAAAGAGTACATCGGGGTTTTGTGCGAACCGCCGCGCCGCTTCGATGATTGTCTCAAGCGAATGCGCCCAGCCAAGTGTCCCTGCCCGCAGGATAACATACTTGCCTTCCCAACCGAATTTCCGGCGAATGCCGTTAGTATCGGAGGTCGAGAACTCGACTGAAAATCCTGACTTGATTGTAGCGATCTTCTCCGCGGGAATGCCGATATTTTGCAGTCCGCCGGCGATTCCCTCAGTCACTGCGACCAGTTGATCGGCCCGGCGATACGACCAGTGCATTACTTTTTTCAGTGTGCGGGTGAACAGTGATTTTTTGAGATTGCCGAAATCTTCGCTCGATTCGGGTTGCAGGTCGCGCACTTCGATAACAAACTTCGCGCGTCGCATCCTTGACAACAGCCACCCCATCAGCGGTGTGACGGGTGGCGGAGTGGAGGCCAGCACGATATCGGGCTTTTCTGTGATACGAAATGAATTGATAATCCCCGTGATCAGGAAAGTCACAAACCCGATCATCCGTTTGCCGGGATTCCGGTTGGAGGCCGGCAGAACCCAACTGCGGTGGATTTTAACTCCGTCAATTACTTCAAAATAGTGAAAATGACCGCGGTACTTTTCCGGGACGATGCCGTCGGGGTAGTTTGGCATGCCGGTGAGCACCGAAACCGAATGACCTTGCGCGGCGAAGAATCTGGCAAATTCAAAAAGCCGCCTCACGGCCCCACGTTCCGGCGGAAAGTGCTGGGTCACAATGAGAATATTCATACGTTTCACTCCAAACGTAGGGCATTTTGGAGGCAATTGCAAGGTAATAATTCCAATCACAACTACTGAATAGACACAGAGTTACGCTTCAAAAATCACCCTATCCGAGTGATTTCGTCAGAGCATCAGAAACCAGTGCGGCAAGCTGCTCCTGGTTTTCCAACCGCCCGAACACTCTTGAACATCGACCGTTGTTACATTGACGTCGCAGAGCCCTATCTGACTCATTTCTGATCGTTCAACGAAATGACCTGCCCAACACATATCACTACCAAATTGTACGAATTATCACATGGCGATCTTGCAACCTATAACGGGGAAAGAACTTGACACCGGAGACTGGACATTTTATGCTACTTTCCGCCGTTTGAAGAGGAACTTAGTTTTGGATAGCTTGTATAAAAAGCAAAAGTCCTACAGGAGGAACTGCATGAAGAAACTTTGGATTTTAGGATTGATGATAGTGGCGATTATGTCACTGCTCGCCAGTGGCGTGTTTGCCCAGGCGGCCGCCAAAAATACGTATGTTGGCGACGCCAAGTGTAAGATGTGCCACAAAGACAACCATGCCTCATGGCTGGAAACCAAACACGCCAAGGCGTTTGCCGCCTTGAAACCGGAAGAGCAAAAGAAGCCGGAATGTGTAAAGTGCCACATCACTGGCACCAACGCTGAAAACGTCGTACTGGAAAATGTGCAATGCGAAGCCTGCCACGGTCCGGGATCGGCGTATGGCAAGGCCTCTATTATGAGCAAGGCGAAGTTCACCGCCGATTCAGTTGCGGCGCGCAAGGCCTACGCTGATGCCGGTCTGATTATGCCGAAGGAAGCCGACTGTGTCCGTTGCCATACCAAAGAAGGAAATGCGAATTTCAAGGAATTCGATTTTGCCAAAGCCAAAGGTATGGTCCATCCCAAGAAAGCCGAAGCCGGCAAGTAAGCAGTCTGCAAAGATTGATTCAAAGCGGTCCCTTCGGGCCGCTTTTTTTTGTGTGTGACGAGAGGTTATTCGCCGGCCAGCGAAAAAGTCCGAACCGAAATCCAGTGACCGGATATCATAGATACCAGATCAATCGCCCTCGCCACAAACTCTTCATCGGGCAGATACGGCACTATCCGCTCTTTTACTAATAGTACGCGGTGCGCCGATATCTCACGGGCAACTGTCACATGCGGGGTGAATTGTTTGTGGGGCAGTGGAAGATCCAATCGCGCGTAAAGCGATTTGTACAGCGTGTTAAAAGCGGGGTCGTTTTTTACTTCCCAGTAGATGATCGGAAAATGCGGATAGAAATCGGCGATAGATGATAACCGGACATGAACGGGCGGAACCTTTTGAACTTCCTGCGCCACCACCCGCGCAAGTTCGTCAAGCGAGAGGGGTGTGGAGAAAGGAAAGACCAGACTGATATGCGCGCCGATTTTGTGGTACGACGGATCATATCGCTCACGGTGCGGAGCCACCAGCGCGTCCAGATCGGCAGGTAACAAAATAACCACCGCATATTCCTGCGAATGGCGCCGGTTAAACGGCTCGTACTTGTATTGCTCTTCTTCCATTGCGTGCGTCAGCGATAAAACGTAATTTCTATTCGTCGATTCTTGTTCCGTCCGTCGGCCGTTTCGTTCGAGGCAATCTGATTTTCTTCTCCGCGGCCAGAAGCCTTCATCCGCTCGGCCGGCACACCCATCGCTACCAAGTAGTCGCGCACCCGATTGGCGCGTTTTTCCGAGAGCTTTTGATTCGCTTCGGGCAATCCGATATTGTCGGTGTATCCGGTAATTTCCATTTTCACTTCCGGTACCAGCAGGAGCACACCGGATATCTTCTTCAACCGATCTTTTGTCTTGGTGTCAATTTCGAATGATCCCGGAAGATAATCAATATTGAGAATAATCGGCTTTGAAAACATCGAAAGATCAATACACCCAAACCGGTCAATCGGCACACCAACCGGCGAATCGGGACAATCATCAAGGCCGTCCGGGACACCGTCGCTATCCGAATCGAGCTGACACCCGTTACTGTCAACCGCGGCTCCCACGGGTGTCTGGCGGCAACTGTCCTGGAAGTCGGGGACACCGTCAAAGTCACCGTCGACCGGGCAACCGTGAATGTCGACCATACCGACCGCGTCGACCGGTGTGCCGGGGCAATCATCGATTTGGTCGGGGATGCCGTCACGGTCGGAATCGCCGGTGTTCGTTTTCGGCAAAGCGATTTTCCGTTTGGCTTGCGACTGTTGATTCACTGCTGACCAAGCCGAATCCGACGGCCATGTCGAATTGCCTGAGCGTTTCCCGAAGTGGATTTTCACCCCTGCTCCGGCAGTGAAAAGCCATCGGTCGCGGGAATCACTCACCTTTGATTCAAACTCGGCGCCGGCGCCGGTCAAATAATCGTATCGGCCGGTCAGATCAACGCTGATTCCGCTGATAACACGCCATGTGACTCCACCACTGGCGCCGATCAGTAGCTCTGAGGCGGACAATTTCGATGGCTCCTGGTTGGGACCCCTCACGCCGACAGTCGTGTCGCCGCGCGGCTCGATTACTTTCCAGTTCAGAATGGCGGCATCAAGCGCCAGCGAGAAATTCAGTTTGCGATAGCGTGGAAACAGATACCGGCCGATTGAGAGCCCAAAGTAGTCGGCTTTGAAATTGAGTGTGTCATTGTTGTAGAATGCGCCGATGCTGTCGGCCAGCAAACGGGCGACATCGTTTTTGAGTTTGAATTTGTCATACGACAATTCGGCAAACCATTTTCCGCCGGGATGAAATCGCAATTGGCCGCCGATTGTGTGCGACGGTTCAAATGAGAAGAAATCGCCGCCGTAATTGATAGCCAAAC
>JBGAWZ010000190.1:0-4652 GCA_044227335.1 Candidatus Zixiibacteriota bacterium
CCAAAGTTGTTTATCGATCTGCAAATTGAGCTGTCTGAAATCGACGATACCTTCATGCAAGCGATTGAGGCGTTCTCGCCCTTTGGTCCGCAGAACATGCGGCCGATATTCTTGACCCGAAATTGCGAAGTCCTCGGACAACCCTACACGGTCGGGAACAACCATCTGAAGATGAAGATTCGCAAAGGGACCTCGGTCTTTGATGTGATTGGTTTCGGCTTTGGCGACTACGCCCGGCAAATCGCCGATCGTGGCTCACTGGTCGATCTGGTTTATGCTGTTGAATACAACACTTACAACGGCGTCACCCAGCCGCAGATTCGTCTTCGCGATATTAAGTTGACTGTCGGTGACGGCACTCCGAGCGTGCGTGCATGAACCCGCTCGACGGATTCGCGCAGGGAGATATCCGTTCGCTCTCGCGTCTGGTGTCGTTGGTCGAAAATCGCGGCGAGGGATACAAAGAAATTCTCGGCCGTCTCTATCCCAAGTGCGGCAAAAGCGTGCGGACGGGTATCACCGGACCACCCGGCTCGGGAAAATCGACTCTGGTCAATGGCCTCGCGCATCTTTTCCTGAAAAGCGGGAAGCGTGTCGGGATACTCGCGGTCGATCCGTCGTCGCCCTTTACCGGCGGCGCACTTTTGGGCGACCGGGTTCGCATGAACGAATTCCCCACCGACGGTCGCATTTATTTTCGCTCTATGGCGACGCGCGGCGCAACTGGTGGGCTATCGGCCGCCTCCGACGATGTCGCGATTGTCTACGACGCTTTCGGCTTTGATATCACGATCATGGAAACGGTGGGCGTGGGGCAAGTCGAACTGGATGTTATCGACGCCTGCGATACGGTTGTCGTAGTTATTGTGCCGGAGTCGGGGGACTCAGTCCAGACGATGAAAGCGGGGCTGATGGAAATCGCCGATGTCTTTTGTGTCAACAAATCCGACCGCCCCGGATCGGAGCGAATTGCCGCCGAGCTTTCGCAGACACTTGGTATGAGAAAAAAAGTCGAGGGTGGCTGGGCGGTGCCGGTGGTGCCGACCGAGGCAACTGCGCGAAAGAACCTCGACCTCTTGTTTCAACGTATCGCCGAACATCTGGAGTTTATCAAATCGGGCGGCCAGTTTGAAAAGCATCGCCGCCAGCAACTGCGAAAAAAACTGCTCCACCATTTGCAGAGCCGCTTTGAACTGGAATTTTCGCGCACGCTTGGCTCGGAAGGCGAGTTCGACCGGATAATCGATGACATCATCGCCGGGAAGACCGACCCGTACAAGTCTGGGGATGAATTATACTCGCGATTCTCAAGATAGCCGGCTCTCCCGCTGATGCCATTCACTCACAAACAAGCCTCGGTTGGGCCGAGGCTGATGAACATATGGTCAATCAGCCGAGTCAGATCGGAGATGTCGATTATGTTGTCCGGCGAGGCGTCGGTGTTTCCTTGTGCGTGGCAACACAACGGAGTAAGACTGATAAACATGTAATCAATCAGTCTGGTCAGGTCGCTGATATCAACAATTCCGTCACCGCTACAGTCGGTGTCGCCCGTCTGCCCGATACAACACCCCCCGCCGCCGTATGAAGCCTGCCAGAATCCGTGATTGACTTTGTAGTTCGTCGACGCACCGAGACCGGCGGCTGACTGGCCGAGAGTACCCGAAACCGCATAGTTCGTCGAACTGCCTTGTTGCCCGCCGCCGGATACTACCTGCCATTTGATCTGTTCACCGGAAGCAGGTTGCTGGGATTCGGCATGCGCCGAAGCTCCGATACACGCCGCTATCAAGCACAGTTTCAGGGCACGTATGGTTGTTCTATTCATAGTAATGTTCTCTTTATTGGGGAGTTCACTTCTCAATGATTTTCAACTTCTCGTCATCGATCGCGGGAACGCTTGACGGAGCTCGCTTCTCTAACTCCTCCCGATATCCAACACCAGACTCGCGCCCTTTGCCATACGACTCAGGACTGACATACTTGCCGCGCTCGCGCTCGTTCTTGTCGATTTCGACCTGAATTCGGTTTTGCTCGGCATAGACATCTTTACGGATACCGGTTACCTGCCAGGAAACTTCAACATTCGGCTTATCAGTTTTGATCGAAAATTGGTTACCAGCAATCTTGGCTGATACGATCGCCTGTGCAAATTGCCCGATTACGGTGAGTTGATACCTGAAGTCTTTGTTGAGTGCCTCGAACCAATTCGGCAATGTAATGGATGCGTTGCCGGACGCATCAGTCACGACATTGCCGTTATAAATGTTCATCATATCGGGCGACTCGACGAACGAGTGCTGGAGATATTTGTTTTCTGGATCGAGAGGGTGATCGATTCTGAACGAGCCGGCATTTTTTGTGACGGTCCCGACCACCCATGTGTCGCCCCAGAAATAGCCGGCATAGTTCCCAAGACCTCCGGTGGCAATAGCGTAGACGCCAGTGTTTAGGGTGGCAGGCCCGGTCGCTTCAAACCTGCCGCCGTAGGAGTAGCTCCCACTCGTACTGCTTACTCCATATACGCCTCGACCTGTGTGCGAAGCACCAGTTGCAGTCCCAAATACACCGTTGTTTTCTCCTGTGCCGGTAGCGGTTCCATGTACGCCGAACTTCACGCCATCGGTACCTATGGCTAACCCTCTCACCCCGATTTTCGCAGTTGCCCCATTACCGCCGGCTTCTCCGGACACACCCATATGATCAAATCCGCCGTCGTCGCTGGAAATTCCTCTGACGCCCATCCAACCACCGGTAAAGTAGCCGCCATATCCGTAGCCGGGAGAGGGTGTAGACTTTCCGTATACGGCGATCGCGTCAACGGGATCGGAACCGGTGATTTCAGCGCGAAGGACCTTTGTAGCAGATGCAGAGCCACCCGATAAAAAAAGGCCCGCTATAGTATCTAATGTCACTGCTTCAATCCGCGCCCGTGGCAAAGACGTTCCTAAGCCGAGACTCCCTCCCGAAGACAGAACCGCATTGGGCCAAGGAGTGCCCTGTTTGTAAAAATACATATCCCCCGGCTGTACGCCCCAGAACGGGATACCATTCGAGCCGGCGACCGATGCTTCCCACACGGCGTTGGAACTCGTATTGGAAATCTCCGTGACTGTGGCATCCGGATGAGCTGATTCCATCCGTGAAACAAACAGATACCCGGACGGTTCGTTGACATGCAGTGGACGTATCGGGTTGGTTGTCCCGATACCCACGAAATCATACGTATTGTTCTGCAGAATCACGCTCCCGCCGTCGCGCCATCCATTGTCGGCGCCTAACGCATAGGGCACCGAAGTCAGCCGCGATCGGGGCGAAATCTCCTGATCGGCGCCCACTTTGATACCAAGGTATCGTGTTGAATCTGAAAACATCCCCTCGGCAAACGGGATGGTCGATCCGAGTACCGCCGAAAAAATTCCGCCGACTGTCGTCACTGCCTGCGTTTCGGTCCATAGCGCACTACCCGCCGAGGGCACCCCGTAGATGGAAAAAGTAACGGCATAAGTATTGTCTACAACCGGCGTGCCGCCGGGTGTGGTCAGTCGCCCCTGATAATTTAGCAGATTCGGCGCGGCGGCGAATCCGATGCAGTTAAGCGTCAGCAACACTACCGCGACTACCGATGTGCGAGAAATTTCTCTCATAATATTCCTGTCCTAAACTGGGTTACCGCTTAGTATGGTCGGTTGGTTCAATCTTCACGGCATCGTTTTCGGGCCTCGGAGGAATTGGTGCGTAGCCGATTGCAGTTTCAGGCGACGCCCCGAAAAGCGACGGGTGAAGGTACTTTCCTTTTTCGCCGCTTCCCTTAGGAACTTCCACTTGAATCCGGTGTGCTTCGGCGTAGGCATCTTTGCGGACGCCGGTCACCATCCAACTCACATTAAGGCCCGGCGATCCGCCAGCAATAGCAAACTGATTGCCGGAGATTTCCTGCGATATGTACACCGGCGCAAAGCCGCCAATGCAGGTAAGCTGATATCTGAAGTCGCGATTGAGAGCTTCGAAATACCTCGGGAGCGAGACCGTGGCCTTGCCATCGGTATCAAGCACGACGTTACCATTGTAGACATTCATCATATCCGGTGACTCAACAAACGAATGCTGGAGGAATTTACTCTCCGGATCCAGCGGGTGATCGATCTTGAACGAGCCGGCAGTCTTGGAAAGCGTACCAGATACAACCACATCACCGATGAATTCACCGGCGTGGTTGACAGTGCCGCCGTCAGCTCTGGCGTGCAAGGCGACATTTGCCCCGGTCCCGGAGGCACTGGCATAGAGGGCGTACGCGATATTCCCCGTTGTATTCGAGGCATTGAAAAGCCCGCCGTATGTACTGGAAAATTCGCCCGCTCCGGAGCCGAAAGACCAAACACCCACATAATTAGATCGGAAATATCCACCGGACGAAAACGCGCCGTTTGCCTGACCATAGACACCGGTAAGATGAGAACCACCAGAGGCCAATCCAACGACACCTCGTGCTTTTTCGCCGGTCGCCTGAGCATACAGACCGAAGGCCGTATCGGTAGCGGAATTGGCAATTGAGTAGACGCCGTAATTCTTACCGCTGCCCGAGGCCCAACCTCGCACCGCCTGTTTGATTCCCGACCCGTTGCCCGATGCTTCTCCGTATACTCCGAAGT
>JBGAWZ010000191.1:0-4641 GCA_044227335.1 Candidatus Zixiibacteriota bacterium
CGGATTCGATGAAATCATGGGGCACGGTCTGGCTGACAGCCGCCACGCCGCCTTGCTGGCGCCGCAGTTGCCGCAGGTGAAACTCATCAATCCGAACTCAGAAGATTTGAATATGATGCGCAACACCCTGATGGTGACCGCGCTCACGACCGTCGCGCATAACATCGCGCACCGAAATGTTGACTTGCGGTTGTTTGAAATTGGCCTCGCCTATTTTCCACCGGATGCAAAGCAGGATTGGCACGAGGATGACCGGCTCTGTCTGGCAGTGACCGGCAACACCCCTTCCGATTGGCGCAACCATCCCCGCCCCAGCGACTTCTACGATCTCAAAGGTGCGCTCGATCCGGTCTTCGCACACCTAGGAATCGGAGCTGACAGTCAAAATGCGGTTGTGTATGTTCCGAGCCGCTCCGGGATATTCGACCAGTCGCAGTCATTTGATCTGGTGGCCGGGGGCACTAAGCTTGGTGTGGCAGGTTTATTACCTGCTGATCTCTTGAAAAAATTCGATATCAAACAGGCGGTCTGGCTTGCGGAACTTGATATTTCGTCGCTAATTTCCGCTAAGAAGCCGCTCGGCGCATTTAACCCGCTACCGGTGTATCCGGCGGCCCCGCGTGATCTGGCGTTGGTGGTCAAAGATTCGATTGCTGTTGGTGAGATCATATCAGCAGTCAAAGCGGAAGTCGGCGGAATTGCCGAAGCGGTGGAAGTGTTCGATATCTACAAAGGAAAGCCGATTGCGGCTGGGATGAAATCGGTCGCGATCACTATTAAATATCGTTCACCGGAGCGGAGTCTCTCCGGGGACGAGGTCGAGCACATGCAAAAGAAAGTTATCGATCTGCTGAAATCGCGGTTTTCCGCCGAATTGAGGGAGCAGTAGATATGGCCGACAAAATCAGTGTCCTTGAGGACCGGGTCGCCCAGGTTTTGAAACTGGTTGATCAGCTTCGCAAAGAGAATGGTAACCTCAAGCGCCAGAACAAAGAAGCGGCGTCGGAATTGACCGAGCTCCGCCGCAAGTATCATGAATTAGCGGTAGCTAGTAAGGACCAATCGGCGACTGTCAAGTCGCGTTTGACCAGTGTCCTGAGCCGAATCGAAGAGCTGGAACGTCTTGGATCGTAACTTTTTGCTTGATTCGGTGTTCCGGAAAAGGTATACAAAAAGAGTTAGAAAACAGCGGGACCAAACCGCGCTGACCATCTGATTGACTCACAAGCCGATGACTGAACAGGACGAAGAGAACAAAGTCGTAGTCGAGATATTCGGGGAGGAGTACCCCATCACGGGTGCCGGGGATCCTGCCTATATATCGAGAATCGCCCGAATCGTGGATACACGTATGCGCCAGGTGGCCAAGTCCACCCGGACCAAGGGGCTGGACAAGGTGGCTATTCTGACCGCCATGTCATTTGCCTCGGAACTTCAGGAAAAAAGCGAGGAGCTTGATACCTCGCAGGCGAGTTCTACACAGCGTCTCGATCGTTTGTTGTCCGGACTTGAGCATGCTCTGGCCGAATCAAAGCCGGCGCACTCGGAGTCGGTTCGGTGACAGCGTAAAGCGGTTTTCTCCCACAATTTGATCATATAGTGGATCGCCCGGCTGTAAGCCCGGGCGGGAGGTTGCAATGGAACACCCAATCGTAATCGTTTTGGTGGCCTTGCTTGTCGGTGTTGTTGGTTTCGTTCTGGCTTGGGTTTTGGCCCGCCGGATCGGACAGAACAGCGTGAAAAACGCCGAGGAGCGCGCTCACCAAATCACCGCCACGGCCGAGCGCCAGGCGGAAATGAAAAAGAAAGAAGCGGTGCTGGAGGCCAGAGAAGAATTTCTCAAAACCAAAAGCGCACACGATAAAGAAATGGAAGAGCGCCGGCGCGAACTTGACCGGTACGACAAGAAACTGGAAGAACGCGAGTCCTCCCTCACCAAGAAAGTTGATTTCGTCGAGGGCCGCGAACGCGACCTGACCAACCGTGAAAAGGGACTCCACGGCCGCGAAAAAGGTATCTCCCTTCGCGAGGCCGAACTAGCCCAGATCATCACGGCGCAAAACGACAAGCTCCAGCGAATCGCCGGCATGACCCCCGAGGATGCCAAGCGCCAGCTCATGGAAAACATGATCGGGCAGGCGCGCGTTGAAGCGGCGGCGCATATCAAAGAAATTCGTGAGCAGGCCGAACAGGAAGCCGAAAAAGAATCCAAAGAAATTATTCTCCGCTCGATCTACCGCGTGGCCGCCGAATCAACGGTCGAATCGACCGTCTCGGTAGTAAATCTTCCCAGCGATGAAATGAAGGGTCGAATTATCGGGCGCGAAGGACGAAATATCCGTGCGTTTGAAACCGCAACGGGTGTTGACGTCATTGTCGATGACACCCCCGAGGCGGTAATTCTCTCCGGGTACGATCCGGTGCGGCGCGAAATTGCCCGCATGTCGCTTGAGAAGTTGATCTCTGATGGCCGCATCCACCCGACCCGCATTGAAGAAGTCGTCGAGAAGACTCAGAAAGAAATGGAAGTCATCATCAAAGAAGCCGGCGAGCAGGCCTGTTTTGAGCTCGGTATCCACGGACTGCACTTAGATGTCATCCGCTTGCTCGGGAAACTGCACTATAGAACTTCGTATGGACAAAACGTGCTGGCTCACTCCAAAGAAGTCTCCATGCTGTGCGGGTTAATGGCCGCTGAGCTTGAGCTTGATGACATGATGGCCAAGCGGTGCGGACTTCTGCATGATATCGGCAAGGCGATTGACCGTGAAACCGAAGGCACGCACACGCAGATTGGCGCGGATTTTGTGCGACGGTACAAAGAGCATGATTTCGTTATCAATTCGATTGAATCGCACCACAACGATGTCCCGATGACCTCGCCGTACCCGATTCTGGTGCAGACCGCCGACGCGATTTCCGGGTCACGACCCGGCGCGCGTCGTGAGCCGCTTGAGGCATATGTGAAACGTCTGCAACAACTCGAGGAACTGGCCGACAGTTTCAAGGGTGTGCAGAAGGCGTACGCAATCCAGGCGGGACGCGAGATTCGCGTGATTGTCGAGTATGACAAAGTTGACGATCTCGCCTCACAGGTGCTGGCGGCTGATATCGCGGAGAAGATCGAGCAGGAGATGCAGTATCCCGGCCAGATCAAAGTGACCGTGATCCGCGAAACCCGCGCGACAGAGTACGCGAAGTAGCCATAGCATGGCTGGGTGGCTGTGCCACGCCGAATGGCCTTCGGCGCTTAGAATTGCGATTCTCGCCTATAAGTCACCCTGAGCTTGTCGAAGGGTGCGTTTGGGAGGAGACAGAAGGCTTCGACAGGCTCAGCCTGACTTGATATCACAAATGTCTCCGAAGTCGGCGGCAAGAACGTAGGGCGGGAGCCCTGTGCTCCCGCCATCTTCACGAACAAAAGGCAGGAGCGCGGGGCTCCTGCCTTACTAACAAATATCCGGGCACAACATAGGAGAATCATCATGGCTGGAAACACCGTACGCCTACACCGGGTGCTCACTGCAAAACCCGAAAAAGTCTACCGCGCATTTTTGGAGCCGGACGCAGTCGCCAAATGGATTCCCCCCGACGGGTATCTGTGCACCGTGCATCATATGGATGTCAAAGTCGGCGGGACATTCAAAATGTCGTTTCGGAATTTCACCGACGGCAAGAGTCATTCATTCGGCGGCGAATATCTTGAACTGACACCGCATTCCCGCCTCCGGTACACCGACAAATTCGACGATCCCAACATGCCCGGCGAAATGCGTGTGACGATTGATATCAAACCAGTCGTGTGCGGCACTGAGCTGACAATTGTGCAGGAGGGAATACCGGAAATGATCCCGGTGGAGTTGTGCTATGTCGGCTGGCAACAATCGCTGGCGAACCTGGCGAAAGTCGTCGAGCCGGAGATAAATATGTAGGGTTGGTGTGTGCTTTCGTGGTCGGCGGCCGTCCCCGTCCGCCGACAGAGAGACGTGGTGGACGAGGACGGCCACCACGCACGGAATATGTAGGGCAAGGATCGTAAACGGGCAGTCAACGACGTCTGCCGCGCACAACACATATAGAACTTACAGTACGACCTCAAAAGACTCCATCGTTTTGAGGGCTCGGCGCGAGAGTGGAACGGCCGGCTTTTGTTGCTTGTCGATTCGAACTCCCAATTGTACTCTTAGACCAAACGCGGCTACGATCTTTTTGAATGAAAGAAGAGATTGGCTACCGTAATCCGCATCTTCGAGACGGCAAATGGCAGAGGCCTTCATGCCGACTTTCTCGGCCAGCTGCTTTTGTGTCAAACCGGCCTGTTTGCGAAGATTGTAAATGAAGTGCGCGACCGCCGCGTTTTGATATTCCTGCCGCAAAGACGCGATTCTCCTGGGATTATTCTTGTAGAGCTTGTTGTAGAGAATCTCTACGGCATCATGTGTAGTTTTTTTCTTCATAGGGTCCGTGCCTTCTACGATTCGTCTATAACTTCGCTATGTGAGTGCTTATGAGGCGATACGTCGAACTTCGACTTTCGTCGTATTGCCAGATCGATAAATTTTTCAGGTACTTTGTCTGTTTTCTTAGCGAAACCAACTGCGAGTACAACCGCTTTCTGACCGTGAAAAAAGTACAGTATCC
>JBGAWZ010000192.1:0-4639 GCA_044227335.1 Candidatus Zixiibacteriota bacterium
GGATCAACGAGCGATTACTCCCTATTTTCGGCAGGTTTTGCGAATGCTTTAGGTAGTCCGGACACTCCTAACTCAAGTACACTACTTACAACAGTCGTGAACCGGAGCCGAAGTCAAGGTAGTCGCTGGCGGAGAGAGGCGAGGACTCAGGTATGGAATGCCAAGCGACATCCCCCTGAGCATAAGCAAAAGCGCCATGGCGACCGCAATCACGGGACTCGCTTTGAGAAGGCGGGCTCGAAATGACGATCGAATGAAACCCGCAAAGATAGCCGTTATCAATAGCGCTGGCACTGTCCCCAAACCGAACAGTACCATATACAGTGACGCCGACCCGACCGATCCGGTTGTGGTGGCCGCCGCCAGGCCAATATATAAGAACCCGCATGGCAAGAACCCGTTGAGAATGCCGATGCCGAATTGGGAGAGATGCGTTTTTCGGTTCAGCAGTCGGCTCCACCATTGTTTGCCGATCGCCGCAAATTTGGTAAGTGGATTAAGCAATCCAAAACGCTGGCCAAAACGCGAGGGCAACAGTATGGCCAGAAGAATGACGGCCCCTACCACAATTGTCAGCCACTTCTGATAACCGGCCAACGAAACAAAGTGCCCGATCAGCCCGCAGACTGCTCCCATAGCCGCATAGGTGACGACTCGGCCGAAATTGTAAACGAGCCGGGACAGAAGGAAACTCAACTTGGACGAACCTACCTGAGGCAAACAAAGCACGATCGGTCCGCACATACCGACACAATGCAAACTCCCGAGAAATCCAAGAGCCAATGCTGATAATATGATGGGTGTCATCGTAAACTACTGCAACAGCAGTTCTCGTTCCTGATAATATTCACGGCCGGCAACGATCCACAACAGCTTTGTGCGATACATTCCTTTAGCAAGGCGATCCGGTTTGATTCGCTGAGTGAAGTTGGGCGCTAATTCGATCGGCACCACGATATCCAACGTGGCCGCCGACGGCCTGAATAGCGTCAGCGTTCCCGTTACGTCGGTTGGAGAACCAGCGCGTGGAAAACGTAGCACCCATTCGCCGGCGAAAGTCTCAAAGGAAACCGTCGGTTGAACCGCAAGCGAATCAGCCCGTTTTATTCGTTCAATCTGGCGTTCGTAGTCAACTCCCCTCGCGTAGTAGTTTTTGTCGACCAGATCAAAATGCTGGAGCGAGGCATATGCAACGATAACGAGCATAAAGAGGACAAATGCGCCGTACAGCGCTACAATCCCCCATCCCCAGTGGAATTTCTTTTTGGTCGGCACGCTCGTCATTTGTTCCTCGACGGTTCTGGACCTACAAAAGTTGTCCGGACTTTCTGAATGATCTTCCCGCCACTGGAAACGTCGATTTCCGCCAGCGAGTTGGAAGTAAAGAGATTTTGTTTCGGTATTGCAACCGAGATGACCGTCTGTACCTGACCCTGTGGCGGCAGATTGAGCGGCGGACCGACCACCGCAATCTCACCTTTCGGAGAGACAAGTGACAGATCAAGCGACATTGCCTGACCGGTCTTGTTGGTTACTTTTACCGAGTAGATATTCCTGATTGTGCCGTCGGCCAATTCTTCAAACATCGAACCGGTGGTGCGCAGGATAGTGGCTTCGACCGGCGTGCGCAAAAAGAGCAGAGTGCAAGTTGCCACGATAAGCAGAGCCAGCACCGCCGTGTACATTTTCATGCGCGGTGTGAATGGCATCCTGGCCTTATGCGCGATCTGGTTGAAAGATGCATAACGGATCAGCCCGCGGGGGAGTTTCATCCTGTCCATCACATTGTCGCAGGCGTCGATACAGGCGGTGCAGTTGACACACTCAAGCTGGGTGCCGTTGCGGATATCGATGCCGGTGGGACAGACCCGTACGCAGGCGCCGCAATCGATGCAATCCCCCTGTCCTTCCGGTCGCCCACCGCGCGGCCAGGCGCCCCGCTTTTCACCTCGCACGAAATCGTAGGCGATCACGATACTATTTTGATCAAGCAGTACCGATTGAAGTCGCCCATACGGACACACCAACGTGCAGGCCTGTTCGCGAAAGCGGGCAAAGACACCGAAGAAGATAAGCGAAAAGATCACCATGGTGATGAATCCGGCCAGATGCTCTGTCGGCGGCGACGTCACTATCTCAAACAGCGCCTCCACCCCAATGAAGTAAGCCAAAAAGGTATTCCCCACGATAAAAGACAGAGCGAAGAAGATCGCGTGTTTGGCCGTCTTCTTGGAAAACTTAGCGACGGACATCGGCGCACGGTCCAACTCGCGCTGTCGCGCCCCTGTTCCTTCAATCAGAAATTCGATTTTGCGAAAGACCATTTCCATGAACACCGTTTGCGGGCAGACCCAGCCGCAGAAGAGTCGACCGAAGGCGGCAGTAAACAAAACAATGAACACAACCAGTGAAATCGTGCCCAAAACAAACAGATACAAGTCCTGCGGCCAGAATATCTGCCCAAACAGGAAGAACCGACGGTGAATGATGTCAATCAGCAGAAACGGATTGCCGCTTATCTTGATAAAAGGTGCGCCGAATAGAAATGCGAGCAGAAAGACTGCCATGATCCACCGCGCCGTGTGAAATCGACCATGCGGTTTGGCCGGATAGACCCAGATGCGCCTGCCCTTCTTATCGATAGTGGCAAGCGTATCTCGAAACGATCCGCCGCTTTCAGTCGCGCTCACACAAGCCTCTATTGTTTCACTAAGTCACCCTGCGGCGGCTTGGGATTGGGCGGGTTAGTACCATGCAAAGTCAGCACAAAGCTGGCTACTTCGAGTATCTGTTGAGGCGTCAACTCGGATCGCCAGGCAAGCATTCCCTTCGCCGGGTAGCCGTACTTGATCGTCTTGGTAACGTTGGTCATCCCCGCGCCGTGGAGCCAATAATCGTCGGTTAAGTTCGGGCCAATATTCCCCTGTCCGAGCGTATTGTGGCAATTGGCGCACTTACTTACGAAAATCGTTTTGCCCGACTCGATATTCACCGGTTCGGTCAATGCGACGTAGGTTGCAGTGTCAGATTCGCGCGTCTCTTCGTGGAATCCAGTCAGGGAACGCTTTTGAACTTTTCCGGCAAGGGATTGGTCGCGCAGAGGATCGTAGTACGGCGCATGATACATCGGCACCACACCGAAGATCTTTTCGTTGCGGCTTTCGGCCCGCACGTACTCCGGGTCAAGCTCGCGACGGTACTCGTCGGCGCTTAGGTATCCGATTCCCACAACATGGTAGAAAACGAAGTACAATACCCCCCAGATGACAGTCAGATAAAACAACCACAACCACCAACGCGGGAGGTCGTTATCGAATTCCTGAATACCGTCGTAGTTATGGTGCAGTAATTTGTCGTTTGTGTCACTCATGTTTGTCTTCTCCCGTGGCCCCAGTTGCGTGATCGAATGGCAAATTCTGGAGCGTGTCAACTTCGCGGCGGTCCATTCGAATCACTCTGATAACAATCAGAATGAAGGCGGTGAGAAAGAACACCAGTCCAAGGACCGAGTAGAGTCGATTATCAAGTATATGGCTCAGTGAATCAGCATGCATAGTATTCGCCCAACTTCCTCACATCCCGGCCTGCGCCGATTGGCCGGCTTTGATATCGGTGCCCATCCTCTGCAAGTAAGCAATAAGCGCGATTATCTCGCGGTCGGATTGGCAGTCGATATTCGATTGTTTCAAATTTGCGGCTATGCTATCGGCTTGCTTGCCCAGATCAGCGTTTGCCACATCGGCATACCCAGGTGGATACGGCACACCCAGAGTCTGCATTGCTCGGATCTTAGCAGGTGTCGATCCCGAGTCGAGTTGATCGGTGATTAACCATGGAAACGCGGGCATAAGCGATCCGGGCGACATCGAGGTCGGATCTTTCATATGATTGTAGTGCCAACCATCGGGGTACTTCCCACCGATCCTCATTAGATCCGGGCCGGTCCGTTTCGATCCCCACAAGAACGGATGATCGTATACATATTCGCCTGCCTTGGAGTACTCGCCATATCGCTCGGTTTCCGACCTAAACGGAAGGATCAATTGCGAGTGGCAGACATTGCATCCCTCGCGGACATAAATATCGCGCCCCTGTAATTCCAGCGGCGTGTATGGCTTAACGCTTGCGATCGTCGGCGTGTTGGCACCAATCAAGAACGTGGGGACAATTTCGATTATTCCACCGATCAGAATCATGACCAAGGTCAGCACCGCAAATTGTGCCGGTTTTCCTTCGAGCCAGCGGTGGTTCATCACGCCGCGTTTCTCATCAGCTTCCCTTGCCGGCACAACCGTATCTTCAAATGCCAATAGAGATCCGGCCTTCATTGTCTTGAACAGGTTCCAGAATCCGATCAAGACACCGATCAGGAACATGCCGCCGCCAATCGACCGCAATATGTACATCGGCTTGATCTGAAGAACTGTCTCAAGGAAGTTCGGATAGCGCAAGAGCCCTTCGGGAGTGAACTCTTTCCACATCAGACCCTGCGCGATACCGACAAAATACATGGGAAGCGCGTAGACTACAATTCCCAAAAATCCGATCCAGAAATGCCAGTTGGCCGCCTTATCAGAGTATAGTTTTGTACGAAAGATTCGCGGAATCAGCCAATACAGGATGCCGAAAGTCAGAAATC
>JBGAWZ010000193.1:0-4622 GCA_044227335.1 Candidatus Zixiibacteriota bacterium
GGAACATTGATGACCTTGGCAAACGCTCCCTTATCAACTACAAAATCAACCTTGAAATCCTCCATCGCCGGATAAATGAATTCTTCAATGACCGTCGACAGCCGGTGAATTTCATCGATAAAGAGAATGTCGCCCTCGTTCAGATTCGTCAGAATCCCCATAAGGTCGCCGGCCCGTTGTAGCGATGGTCCGGAGGTTGAGATGATCTTTGATCCCATCTCATTGGCGATGATATGAGCCAATGTCGTTTTCCCGAGTCCAGGTGGGCCGTATAAAAGGACATGCTCGACCGGCTCTCCGCGTCCTTTGGCGGCAGAAATCAAAATCTCGAGTTTGGTCTTCAGTTCTTTCTGGCCGATATACTCGCGAAGAGCTTTTGGGCGCAATGAGAACTGCACCAGATCTTCATCGGGTGTGATCGCCCCGCCGGTGACAATTCGCTCACGCGTCACTTGACCACCACGCTCCCTTTTTGTCCACTACGAAATATCATCTGAATCAACTCTTCAGCCTGCGTGATTTGCGGGTTGGCTTTCAAGGCCATCGAAATCATCTCTTCTGCCTCCTGCCGCTTGTATTGAAGTTGCAGCAGGACTTCCAGAGCTTCAACCGACACCGGCGAAGAAACAGATTCGCGAACCGCAAGTGGCTCTACACTTCGAGAGAGAGCAAACTTAGCAACTTTGCCGTTAAGCTCGGCGATCATAACTTCGGCCAATCGCCCGCCGACTCCCGGCAGACGGCGTAACGTGCTGGTGTCGCGATTTTCGATAGCGATGGCAATGTCGCGGATCGGAAGGATCAGCGATTTAAGTGCCTTCTTTATACCCATGCCGGGAACCTGAGTGAAAATTTGAAAGAACTCCCGGTCGATCGGGTCGGTGAAGCCAACCAGTCTTGGATAGTGATTTGATTTTCTGTCGCCGGCTTCGATATAGTACAGCGTTTCGAAACTGATTTCTTTCCCCGCGCTCGACTCTTTCAGGCGTAATGCCACCGCCGAGGGCAACAACACCTCGTAAGACACTCCTCCGTTTTCGACCAACGCATACTGGTCGTGGATTTGCCTGAGCGTACCGGTGAGTCTACTGATCATCGCGTAATTACCGCCATTGTAGGGCTCTCGTTCCTGCTCTGCCGGCAATGACAGAGCGCCACGGCGAGAGCGTCGGCCGCATCGGGTGGCTCCGGCGTCACAGTCAAACCAAGGGCATTTCTTATCATCAACTGCACCTGTGATTTGGTGGCGCGGCCGTTACCCAAGAGGGACTTTTTAACGCGCGTGGCGGCGTATGGAAAAACCGACAATCCGCGTTCGGCCGCCTTGAGAAAGATCACTCCTCGGGCGTGGCCCATGATAATGGCTGTTTTCGGGTGATCATAATGAGAATAGAGTTCTTCGATGGCAACCACTTCGGGCGCAAACTCGGCAATGACATCATCCATGCCGCGGGCGATTTCACAGAGTCGCTCGGCCATTGATTGCCGCTCGTTGGTGCGGATCACCCCCGCCTCGACCAGACGTGCCGAAGCCGAATCAAAGTCGATCACGCCGTAGCCGGTGATCTGCAGTCCGGGGTCTACACCGAGTATTCTCATATGGGCAAAGGTGTCAAACTGCCGACTTAATATCAACAACAAAGACAACCGGCAGATTCGCCTTGACAGAGCGGCCACCGGCCATTAATTGAGAGTGATACATGGTCTGCACCAGCATACTGCATCTTGTGCCCGCATGAAAAAATTGTCTATCACATTCCTGGCCTCTTTTCTGGTCGCCACTGCCGCGATAGCAAGTGAATCGACATACTCGCAAGTGGTCTTGTCTTACGCTCCCGATACAATTCGCATCGTGGAGGTTACTCCAATCGCTCCACTGCTCAAGACTCCCCGCACGCCGGGATTGGCCGGCGCCCCAGTGAAGATTCAATACGCTTTCTCGTGGTTCGACGGTACGGGCAGTGCCTTAGCGAGCACCGTCGACGAACTCCCCTTTGGCTACCGAACCGCTCCGGCTGACTCGGCGGCGTGTCAAACCATTATGCCTTCCTCTGGCTTGATTGTCCTGCGCTTGGCTGGTCCGGCCTCGACTACCCAGCCCACGGTGTTGCAATTGAAGAAAACCATGACTCGCCAAAGCTCGGGAGTGCCGGTTACGATTCCACCCGCTTTTGAAAATTCAACTCTGACGCTTCCTATCGAAAAGATCATCCAATCGAATCCTCGCCTAGCCGGTCCTATCGGCTCGGCCAAGATTCGCGATACTGGCCCCGATGCTAACCGAATGGTGATAGTCGTCATGGGCGACGGATATACTTCAGCCGACCTCGGAACCGGGTCATTTACTACCGCCGCCAACGGCCTCGTAAGTGCATTCTTGGGAAAATCGCCATGGGACGCGGCGTTCGGTGTCGCCAACGTCTACCGGGTCGATGTCGAGAGCAATCAATCGGGGTCGGATAACGACCCACAAGGAACATTAAAGGACACCTATTTCAACTCTTCATTTTGGACATCAGGCATAGAACGACTTTTGGCCATAAACGGCACAGGTCAATCGCGGGCCATCTCCGCCGCCGATACCTATGTCGGTGCGGGAGTCTGGGATGCCATTTTCATTCTCGTGAACTCCACCAAATACGGTGGCTCGGGGGGCTTTATCTCTGTTTCGTCGGTCCATCCCTCGGCCAGCGAAGTCATTTTGCACGAATACGGCCACACGTACGGCGGACTAGCCGATGAGTATTCCGACCCTTACCCCGGTTACCCGCCGGGTGATCCTGAACCCAATGTCGACTTTGATTTCTCCGGACCAGGACTGAAATGGCTGATGTGGGTCGACTCGACCACTCCCTTGCCTACACCGGCAAACGGCACCTATTCGACCAAGGTCGGTGCATTCGAAGGCGCACGTTATCAAACGAGCGGAATTTATCGCCCTTGGCTCAATTGCCTCATGCGATCGCTGGGAGTGGGGTATTGTCCTGTGTGTAAAGAAGCACTTCTGCAGAACCTCTTTGGCGAAGTCTCCCTTACCGACTCTTCGGTTCCCTCGCCTTCGACGACCGTACTGGGCCAGACTTCGGAGACTCACATTGTGGTGACACCAATTCCAATGCCGGGTCTTTCGTATCAATGGAAACTTGGAGGTATAGTACAGCCCGAAACGGGCGCCGATTTTCCGCTGACAGCTGATCGGATCTACTCTGAAATCGGCGGACCGGTCGCGCAATTGTCGGTTAGAGTTAGTTTCGCAAGCCCGATGATTCGCCAATTCTCGGTCGTGAAGACGATCAACTGGTCGGCGCGGGCCGATTGTAACGAAAATGGCCAGGCCGATAATCTAGATCTTACACAGGGCATCTTACACGACCTTAATAGCGATGGATATCCCGATGAATGCGTCACCACGCCGTGCTGTATCGGGCTGGCGGGGAATGTCGACTGCTCGGCAGGTGATGGCATCGATATCAGCGATTTATCGGCGCTTATCGACTTTCTGTATATAAGTTTCGCGCCCCTGTGTTGTTCGGAAGACGCCAATACCGACGGCCAGAGCGGGGTTGACATCGCCGATCTCGCCGCACTCATCGACTTTCTTTACATAACATTCACGCCACTGGCGCCCTGCCAGTGAGCATTTCTTGGCGGAATTGAAATTCGGTTACGCCAGCTTGGTAAGCAATTCTTCGTCGATATCGAAATTGGCGTAGACTTTTTGCACGTCGTCGTGCTCTTCGAGCGCTTCCATAAGCTTCAGCATTGAACTGGCTTCCGATTCAGAAGTTAGTTTCACCGAATTCTTGTGGATCATCGTGACTTCCGATGACACCATCGGGATACTTGCTTTTTCGAGGGCTTCCTTCACTACCTCAAGATCCTGCGGCTGAGTGATGATTTCATAGGCGCCGGCTTCGCTATTGAAATCTTCAGCACCGGCATCCATGGCAATTTCCATCAGTTTTGACTCATCGGCGGCGTTCAACTCGACGGTGATCACACCACGGCTTTCGAACATCCACGCAACACAACCACTTGCGCCCAGGTTGCCGTTGTACTTAGTGAGCAGGTGACGGATATCGGCGACCGTTCTGTTTTTGTTGTCGGTCATCACTTCCATGTAGACCGCGACTCCGGCCGGTCCGTATCCTTCGTAGGTGATCGCTTCGTAGCTGACACCCGGTAGCTGACCTGTGCCCTTGAGAATAGCGCGCTTGATATTGTCGGCCGGCATATTGACCGCCTTGGCCGCCAGAATCGCGGTGCGCAAACGCGGGTTGCCGTCGGGATCTCCCCCGCCAACACGCGACGCAGTCGTAATTTCTTTGATATGCCGCGTAAAAATCTTGCCGCGTTCCTGATCGAGTTTCCCTTTTTTGCGTTTTATCGTTGCCCATTTTGAATGGCCAGACATCTTCGTAACCTCCCGGTCGCTATATCGAAACCGTCGTATTCATCGTTGTAAATCCAGTATGATTTTCAATTTATGGAACGAAGACGAACTTGGCAAGCCCCCCTTGTGGAGTGAAAAAGCCCACCGCAGAGCCGTGGGCTACCAGTTGTCATACCCAAACATGCAGAGTGGGGCTTCGGCGTCTGGATTCCGTAGGCCGAAACCCCTG
>JBGAWZ010000194.1:0-4619 GCA_044227335.1 Candidatus Zixiibacteriota bacterium
GGAACCCCCAGTCCTCGATATGGTAATCGGCGCGGGGGTTGATCTTCATGAAATCCCAGTCGTACTCCCTCTGAAACCAGAGCATGGCGTCGGCGGTGCACTCGGCTGAGTTTTCCATATGGAAAAAGTGTCGCCAGAACGATGCGGCGTACCGGTCGGGTTTCTGGCCGGCCAGGATGGTCAGCAGGCGCTCTCGGTGGGATAGTTTGGACATAATGCTTCTGTAACGATGGTCAATTTGCGGAGTTTCATCAACAGGAATCTTTGAGGCGGTGAGGCGACTTGATTGATGCCTCGCCGAAGACTATTCTGTGGGCGATATGGAAACGGGAACGAATGGGGAAGAGCGTGATCTTGTCATCCGCGAACTTGCGCCCACCGACTCGCTTGAAGAGCTAACCGAACTGTTGCACCGGTCATATAAACAGCTTGCCGACATGGGGCTGAAATATGTCGCGACGTACCAGGATGTCGAGACGAGTCGCAGACGGATTTCGCAGGGGGTCGCCTTTGTCGCGGTTCTAGACGGCAAATTGGTCGGCACAATTGTCTTCACGCGGCCCGAGCATACGAATCTACCTAAAGGGAAACCAATTGCCGGAGCTGGAAAGCTAAATCAGCTCGGTGTCGAGCCGTCGTTGCAAGGAAAGGGAATTGGCAGAAGGCTGTTCGTTCACGCCGAGGAGTACGCTCGCTCGCAGAAAGTCACTGCACTAATTCTCGACACCGCCGAAAGCGCCACGCACCTCATCAGATGGTATGAGAGTATGGGGTATGTATTTGAAGAGTATGTGCAGTGGGATGTTACGAACTATCGGAGTGTGGTGTTGGTGAAGTATTTGTGACGGGGCAGGCGTGGAGGTCTGCGCCCACGCCAAAGGGTGGCGCAATGACGTAGTGTCCAGAGCGTCTTGAAGGTCACGCCAACCTGCCCTACTTGTCCCACTCATCAAACAATTTATAATAATGATCCGGGAAGATCGGTTTGTAGCGCAAGAATGACGGCATCGGATATCGAATTCCGCCAGCATGTGTCCCGGCGAAACCGTCGATCATCTGTTGCTCTATGCCCGCCGGAATTGTAAACGCCATTTCGTCGTCTTGTGTCTGGCCGAACACTCTGTCTCCGTAGCAGGGGAGAACGATCTGCGGCTTGCCCGTTTGCATCGTCTCGATACAGATATCAGCGCAATCGAGCCGCCCGGAAAAACGAGAAGTTAGATACCCGCCGTCTTTCCAAAGATAGGCGGTCATCAGCCGCATTACCTGCGCCGAGTTGCCGTAGACCAGATAGACATGTGGCTCAAAGGCCGCTCGGGAAATCGGCGCCGCCAGGATATACTTGTATTGTTGAAACGTAAATTTCGAGACTAAGCTCTCGGTTTTGGCGCCGGCATCAAGATTTTCGGTGAACATCCCCGAACACATCGTCCCGCAGGAAAAACCCTCTGTTTCAGGCTTGAAACCAAAGGCGGTCAACGCCAGCGGACAGCCGACATCTTCGGCCCCCACCGCCAACGCCCAGCCGTATTTTCGCGCGATTGAAAAGGTCTGACAAACAGCCACCGAATGCCCGAAATCTTTGAAGGGCCGACGGGTCCGCTCCGGCAGTGTTTCGCCTTCGGCCACCATCCGAATCGCCAGTGGAAAGGTCCCTGGTCGGATATGCTCGGTGAGCGCTTTATCAAATTTCGCGAGGAGTTCGCGGCTTATGTTTTTTGATTCAATTGGCGAGGTCACGAGGGAGTCTCCATCTATTTCGAGTTACAAATCTGCGAGCAAAATGATAGAACGCCGGCAAGAGGCGTGCGTAGCAATCGTCGTAAAGATGTCGAAACCTCTCGCTTTGCTCGATCACGCCTTCGGCGTGACAAGGGATTTCGACCTACATTGAGACTGCTGTCGGGTAGCCCGCGCCCCGCGACCGGGGCTTGTCAACCCGACCTACTCATACTCAGTCGTTTACACGGCGAATATATGGGCTAAGCCATACCCGGTCAATTCGCTGTATAACCGCTGAGCAGATTCCCTTTTTCCCCTGTAGAGAGCAGAGTATAGCGCCGACATAATCGGTAAGATACACCTCTAAACGACGGGGAAAAGCCCACGGCGCTATGGCGGCCAATATTCTCATAATCGACGACGAAGAGTCCATGTGCAACTTCATGGAGATCATGCTCTCCAAGGAAGGGTACTCAGTCGATACGACGACCTCCCCGGTCGACGGTGTCAAGAAACTCCGTGACAAAAATTACGATCTGCTCATCGCCGATCTGAATATGCCCCGGATGACCGGTATCGAGGTACTTCGCGAGGTGAAGTCGTTTAAGTCCGAGCAGGAAGTGATCGTGATGACCGCCTTCGCGGCGGTCGACACGGCGATCGAGGCGATGAAAGAAGGGGCGGCTGATTATGTCACCAAGCCGTTCAAAGTAGACGAAATCAAACTGACTATCGAAAAGTCGCTCAGCCGTCGCCAGTTGATCAACGAAAACACCGAGCTGAAACGTCGCCTTAAAACCGACAACTCGTTTGAAAAATTCATTGGGACTTCCGACCCGGTGGTATCACTGAAAAAACTGGCGATGCGGGTGGCGGGAAGCGATTCGACTGTTCTTATCCGGGGAGAATCCGGCACCGGTAAAGACTTGATCGCCCGCGCGATTCATCATCATTCGCCGCGGTGTAGCGGCCCATTTGTTACGATCAACTGCGCCGCCCTTCCGGAGACATTGCTCGAATCGGAATTGTTCGGCCATGTCAAAGGATCATTCACCGGCGCGATCAAAGACAAAGACGGACTTTTCAAAACCGCCACTTCAGGGACATTTTTCTTAGACGAAGTCGGAAACACGTCTCTCGCGATTCAAGTCAAACTCCTAAGGGTGCTCGAGGACAAAAAAATAACGCCCGTTGGGGCGACCCAGCCGATTGATGTCGATGTCCGCCTGATTGCCGCCACCAATTCCGATCTTGAGGAAGATGTCAAAGCCGGGCGGTTCCGCGCCGACTTGTTCTATCGGCTCAATGTGATTCCCGTGGTTATTCCGCCCCTTAGGGAGCGCACCGACGATATTCCCATGCTCGTTAATTACTTTATCGATAAGTGCGCACAGCGGGCGGGGCAACCGCGCAAAAAGATCTCGGCCGAGGCGATGCACCTCTTGGTCCACTACGGTTGGCCCGGTAATGTGCGCGAGCTTGAAAATACAATCGAGCGGGCAGTGCTTCTGGACCGTACCGGCACAATCGGCGTGGCGGATTTTCCGGAGAAGCTCTCGCAGACAGCTCCCGAGAATTTTGTCAAAGAATCGGATCCGGTGACCCCGACCCTTGAGCATATCGAAAAGGCGTACATCCACTTTGTTATGACGCAGTCCGAGGGAAAAAAAGCCGAGGCGGCCCGGGTTCTTGGTATCGACGCCAGCACCTTATATAGAAAGCTCGAACGGTATGGCCTTAAGGATCAATTTGTGCCCAAGGGGAAAGGCGGCAAGGAAGAGGGCCAGGGATGACGCCTCTTTTGATTTCTTGCAGAATGCGAGGCTCTCTTCGCGAAACGCGAGATAACAACCGTTTCAAAATGTCCAAAGCCGATTCTATCGCGACGGCAAATAGTCTCCGTGAATCCAATCCGTTGCGTGACAGCGAGATCAAAAACCAGCCACTTGTTCAATTACTGCCGACCCGGTCGGCACGCCTTGTGCAAGTTACCGAATCGTAACAAACGAAAAAGTCTGTAACACTTAGAGGAGGATCTACATGTTTTCAAAGATTCACAATCGGAAGGGTTTCACCCTGATCGAGTTGATGATCGTGGTGGTCATCATCGGTATCCTGGCCTCGCTGGCCATTCCGCGTTTTATGACCGCTTCGACCCGCGCTAAGCAGTCGGAAGCTCGTCAGCTCTTAAAGCAGGTCTATACCATGCAACATGCCTATCGTCAGGCGAACGCTACCTATGGTGACGGTGGTGTGACTGCCGCCGCTGGCGGTTCGTTCCCGCAGATCGGCGTTGAGATCATGGCTGGCGCCCGTTATAGCTACGTGATGGTTGCGGCGGCCAATACTTTTACCTGCACCGCTACGGGCAACATTGATGATGATGCGACGGACGATGTCTGGACAGTCATCCAGACTGGTGTCATCACCAATACGACCAACGACGTGACCGCGTAATTGACGCGCTCAGTCAAATTGAAAAGCGCTCCCTCCGGGGGGGCGCTTTTTTTCTGTGGAACGCATAGCCGTTGCAATTTGCAAATGCCAATGGCAAATCGCCTGTTTCAACCGTTCAGGAAGATGTGGGGGTGAGTCGAGAATCCTGTTGCCTATAGGTAACCTCTTGTGCCCTATAAGGGTTGGCGGGGTGGCAAATGTGCAATCTCTGAATATTAGACGGCATTCCATTTGCAAATATGTCGATAGGAAAGTAGACACCAACACTCAGAGGAGGTTTTTACATGTTTTCAAAGATTCACAATCGCAAAGGTTTCACCCTGATCGAGTTGATGATCGTGGTGGTCATCATCGGTATCCTGGCCTCGCTGGCCATTCCGCGTTTCATGACCGCTTCGACCCGCGCTAAGCAGTCGGAAGCTCGTCAGCTCTTAAAGCAG
>JBGAWZ010000195.1:0-4597 GCA_044227335.1 Candidatus Zixiibacteriota bacterium
TGCGTGAGCTGGTCGATTTCTCGAATCCAAACCGATACGAAACGACAACTTTGGATCTTCGCCAGATAATTGCTCGGGTCGGCGAGCTGATCTCTCAAGATCTTCGCAAACGCAATGTCACCTTCGCCTCTGAATTCGCCACCGCCAACTGGGAAATTATTGCCAATAAGAATCAGTTGATTGAAATGTTCCTGAATCTTTTCCTCAATGCGCTCGACGCTATGCCGCGCGGTGGCACACTTACTGTGCGAGGGCTGATAGAGCGACCAGAACACAAGAAATCCGACTATCTTGCGATCAAAGTTATCGATTCGGGTAGTGGAATAAAGAAGGAACACCTTTCGCGAGTTTTTGACAGGTACTTCACCACCAAAGACACGGGAACTGGGCTCGGCCTCGCGGTCGTCGACCGAATCATGAGCGCCCACAATGGGACAGTCCGAGTGGAATCTGAGGAAGGCCAGGGGGCCTGCTTCACGGTCTATTTCCCGTACTCCCCGGCCGAATAATGCACATTGTTGCGGGAAAACCGCAAAACTTCTCAAATTCAGCTTGATTATCCGCCCCGGTTGTCGATACTTAACGGAGTTTAAGGCAAACAGTTATGCCCGCAGAAAAGATCAAAATACTAATTATCGACGACGACCCATGGGTCCACCAGATCCTTAAAGAGGGGTTGCCGAAATTTAACTTTGTGTCGGCGCACGACGGTTCCGAGGGGCTCCAGATGGTCACCACCGAAAAGCCGGAACTGATACTCTTGGATATCCGCATGCCCGGTATTTCGGGGCTTGAAATTCTCGAAAAGCTCGCCAAGCTGGAAAACCGACCTGAAGTCATCATGATTTCCGGCCACGCCGAGACCGAGTATGTCGTGCAATCGATGAAATTGGGCGCGGCCGAGTTTATCACGAAACCGCTTGAGCCAAACGAAGTCGAAATCCACATCGCCGGCGTAATCGAGCGGATCAAACTGCGCGGCGAGGTCACGCGGCTAAATCGAGAACTTCAGGTCCGCAACAATTACAGTGCTTTTATCGGCGATTCCGATCTAATGATGCGCGTGAAAACGATCATCGAGCAGGTAGCGCCCTCGGAATTGACTGTGCTCATCCGTGGCGAATCGGGAACCGGTAAAGAAATCGCCTCGCGGATGCTACACACTCTCTCGGGACGGCGCAATCAGGAGTTTGTCAAAGTAAACTGCGCGGCCATTCCCCGTGATCTGCTTGAGGCCGAGCTGTTCGGCTACGAAAAAGGAGCGTTTACCGGAGCGCACAAGACCAAGCAGGGACGATTCGAAATCGCCAACAAGGGGACGATTTTCTTAGACGAAATCGGCGACATGCCTTTGGAACTACAATCGAAACTCTTGCAGGTGCTCGAACAGCAGGAATTTGTGCGGGTGGGCGGTGTCACTAATATTCATGTCGACGTGCGAATTATCTGTGCCACGAACCGCAACCTGGAATTGGCCATAGCCGAGCGGAGTTTCCGTGACGACCTGTTCTACCGACTGAACGAAATCAGTTTGTTTTTGCCGCCGCTGAGGGACCGCCGCGAGGATGTTCCCTTGTTGGTGGAGCACTTTGTCGGAAAGTACAGCGCTGTCTATCAGCGCGACCCCAAGCCGCTCTCGGCCGATACGATGAACCGCCTGGTTGCATTCGACTGGCCGGGGAATGTCCGCCAGCTTGAGAATATGATCAAGCAAGTTGTGGTACGAAGCGATGAAGGGATTATCGCTGAGCTTATCACCGCCGCCTCGCAACGAATTCCTCTCACGACTGCCACACCGTATTCTGCCTACGAACACGGCGGCCATATGGCTATTCCGGCGCAGTCGGAGCAGTCACCCGATTTCGCGTTGAAAAACCGGGTTGGCAAAACGATCGCGTCTGAAGAAAAACGACTGATCGCCGAAGTGCTTCAAAAGACCAATTGGAATCGCCGCAAGGCCGCCGAGATTCTCAAGATCTCTTACCGCTCGCTCTTATATAAGATCAAAGACTACAATCTCAACGCTTCCAAGTAGTTCATCAGACATGTGTCTGGACCTTGGGGCTTCGCCTCTTTGAATCCTGCACTTGCCCGAGCACTGGCTCTGGGTTCCTCTTCTGTAAATCCGTCTCAATCTTGTTTCTCTGTGCGAAAAATGCGCAGGGGATTGCATTAAAAACCTTTCCGCTGTTATCGTCGCAGAAATTGCCGATGTTCGACATTTCTTGTATTGTATTGCGGTACAAACAATTGGACTGATCCGCAGGGAAGTTCGGTCATGGCACTTGTTCTGTAAGTCGTTGTTAAATGGAGAGAAAGCTTTTCGGAACGAAAGTTGCTTAAGCTCAGTCTGCTTGAAAGAGATTTGAGCTTGGTATAAACAGTATGAGCACACTACCTGACAACCCTATCGACGCCACGGCGGTACGCCAGTTCTTTTTCGAGCAGGCACAAGTAGAACTGAAGCGCGCTGAACGGTATCGTGTTTTTGTATCGCTTGTTGTCCTCGACGTTTCCTCTTCTAAGAAAATCCACAATTCCGATCTCCCCGTAATGATTTCTCAAATTGAATCACTTGTTCGGAGCCGTATCCGTGGGTGCGACTATGTCTCGATTTGCGGCGAAACCTGCCTGATGGCGCTCTTCCCGGAAACATCCCGGCAGGGCGCAGAAATCGCCGGCAAACGCCTGAGCGAAGCTGTCCGAACCAAAGTTCTGGAATTGTCAGGCGGCCAGGTCGACGAGGTCGTGCCGCTTGAGATGGCCTCATTCCCCGATGCCGCTGGCGCGCGAAGTGTCGCGGTTTTGCTCGGTGAACTGGCTAACCGGAGCCGAAACTAAGACTTCCCTTCTTACCCCCCATTCCCGTGGAAGCCGTCCTACCCCTCAGGGCGGTTTTCTTTTTGTGGCGGGGCCAGTCGCACCGCGACGGCGCGGGGCCTTCGGCGCTTAGAATCTAGACGCAGGGAACCCAACCTTTAGGTTGGGCTGTTGATTTGAGAGAGAGTCAGAACCGCATCTTCAGCTGTTTGATCCGCTCTCGTTCCTCAGGTCGGAGGGCGTTGGCCTCGGCCCGCAAGGTTGCCGCCTTGGCGCCGTCGATATCGCCCAGCGCCAAAGAAACGTGTGCAAGATAATAGGCGGCGACAAAGCTCGAATTATTGAGATATAGCGTCCTTCTTAGCACCGGATTCGCAAGTGCGTAGCTCTGTTCATTCGCCAGAAAGACGCCGTAATTAAGTGCAATCTGGGCATTGGAAGAGTCTAGGTGATAGGCTTTCATTAGCAGACTCCCACAAGTCGCTTTGTCTCCCAAGTTCAAATAGACCAGTCCGGCCGCGCCAAGCGCAATGGGAGATGTTGGGAATTCGGTTGCCAGCATTTCAGCGTAGCCGCGCTGTTCCTCGGGTGTGCCGAATTTTAGGAATGCGTCGACCTCAGAGGCGAGGACCTCGGGCGGGAGATCGGCAATTCCATTGAGTAGCATCACGAGCCGACGCGACGAAAGACTATCGTTGGCGCTAACCGCCTCTTGCAGGAGCTTAGTCAGAGTCGTGATCGAATCGCGTTTACTACGGGGCGGCGCCTGCCAGGATTTCAAGAGAAGTTCGTTTCGGCGGCTGTACAACTCAGGCTGGTGTTCGGCGTGAACTACCAGCGACGACCAGTGAATCCATGGGTTGACGGTGTGAGAAATGGGAATGATCCGGCTGAATCGTTCGGCCGAAGCCGTCATCGAGTGGTTGACCGCGACAAAACCCGCGATATTGAGCAGGGCGACAGAAGCGATAGGGCATAGCCATTGGGGAAACACCGATTTTTCGTCGCGCGTAATCACCGCAAGAATTGCCAATCCAATCACCGCCAGCGGGAGCGAAAACAGGTCCCAGTCGATCGGTCCGCCAAGTTTCGGGGGGAAGACCAGCACGAACAACGCTGAAGGAATGATCAGCGAAAATGCGAAGAGTGAACGCGTCGACGAGAACTGCTCAACTCGACCGGCAATAGCGAGCGGCGCCAACGCGACGATTACCAAACCGGAAAGCAATCCCCAGTTCAGTAGATTGAGCAGATGAGTCACTGACAGAAAACCGATCGGCTCCTGATCCATTGCGAAAAGGGGGAGCACAAGATCTCTGACGATTGGCAGTCCAAGCATTCTTGCTCCCAGTAACAGCAATAGGACCCCAGCCACTACACCACAAACAAGCGACCGATGCTTGTGCACCCAGTCCGCGCGAGATTTTGAACCAGCCAGCGCATGCACAAGAACACTGACACCGAAAAGTATCGCAGTGATCGAGTGAACTGCGGTAGCGATAATTGCAAGCGACAGATATGCGAGTTTAGAGCCGGTATTGTCGACTGCCTTAAGGCCGGCGAGGATCAGCCACGGAATCAGCGCGGCAATGATCGAGTAACTCTCGACATATCCAAAAAACAGTGGTGTGATTCCCAGAGATACGCCTGGCAACATCCAGATTGGCCAATGCAAGGGGGAGAGATGACGGCAGAGGCGGTACAGCCCGACAATAAACGCCATGCCGGCTATTACTGAAATGTACCGATATGCCTGGGTGACCTCAAGGCCGAGCGG
>JBGAWZ010000196.1:0-4592 GCA_044227335.1 Candidatus Zixiibacteriota bacterium
GGTCGGCAGAGAGCATCATCGGAGCGTATCCGTACGTCAAACTCGGCGCTTCACCCGACTTGAATTCGCAGAACCAGACAACCTCGCCGGTTTTCACATTAATTTTCCGGACTCCCTTTTTCGACCAATACACGATGATCGACTCCTCTGTGTCATACACCGGGAATTGGTTTCCGTCAAGCGACTCTTTGGTTTTCGATACCGGGATCAATTCCGGCTTGTAGTCCTTGAAAAAGTCCTTCTGCATCCACAGTTGCTTGCCGGTCTCAAGGTCGACGCAGATAAGCGTGCGCTCATTTGGATTCTTGCCGAGCGCTCCTACAATGATCAGCGCATTTGACTGCGGCAGGAGGAAATTCCCTGACGAATTGGTGATGCCGATTTCCTCGGTGTTCCATTTTTCAGCGCCGGTGGTGACGTCGATAAGCGTCAGCTTACTTTGGCCGGCCTTAAATATCCCTTTCCCCTTAGTAATCAACGCGTACGGTGTGTAGTCAAGCAGGTCGCACTTCTCCTCATCAATCCCCTTCATCTCTTCACTGCTCCACAGAATTGCGCCGTCTTCCGGGTTAACGGCGCACAGCGCATCACCGGTGCAGACCAGAAGATGCCCGGTGGCAGTCAGACGTTGCCATTCAATATTGCCGGAGAATGTCTGTTGCCAGACCGGTTCAGCCGCGCCCAAGCTTACAGCGCAAGCGGCGATAGTTGTCAGGGCCAACAACGCGACAACCAGTTGTTTTCGTAAACGCTTCCTCATTGATCCTCCCAGAATCTTTGGCTGGTGAAATGTGTAGTGTATGTCGTTTCTCAATTGCCGGCGAAACGAGCGAAAAAACCGTCTCCCTCCTCTGCGCGGCAACGACGGGGAACATAATCCGCCAGACCACTCAAAGCAAGACATAATTGACCCCTTTACCGCACGATCGAGAGAGCTACGCCTTCGGTTTTTATGCTGGAACCCTTGACTGCTGTGTTACTATAATAAACTAAAATCATCCCATATTGAGAGCGAGTTCGATACCTCATGTTCACAAAGAGACTGGCAGTATGTGCGGTAGCCCTGGCAATCGGGATTGCGGCCTGGACATGTCAGAAGTCCGGTTCGATTGCGACCATCACTTCTAAGGACAATATGCCCATTGCATTTGTAGACGCCGATGGTTCCCACGAGTCGCTGACCCGCGACACCCTGCGCAATCGGTATCCCCATCTGAAAATGGAAGGGGGCGAAGTCAGTCTGAATGATCGCTGTCCAGTTCGCAAAGTGCCGCTCAACCGGCGTCTGCCAGCCCTTTTTGTAAATGGACGCCCCATAGGATTCTGTTGAACTCCCTGCCAGAAGGTCTTCGTGCAAGACCCTGAGATATTCTTAAACGAACTTGGTCTGACAGTTAGTTGTGCGGTCGAGACTAGTCGACCGGCTGTTATCAATGCCGCCCACCGGTATTCCATCGGGTATGAGTCGTTTTTCTTCTCCGACAGCGCCGCGATGAGCAAGTTTCAGGTGGACCCGACCACCTATTGCGGCACATTGACCGATCCGGTCACTTTGGCGCGGTTTCGCCCGGACCAGAATTCTCCGCGGTCGCCATACTTGGAGCGAGTGTACCTGTTTGCCTCCGATTCAAGCAAGCAGGCCTTTGACATGATGCCGGACAATTACGCCTGGCCACAGCATCACATGATTCCAGTTGACTCGACAGAGAGTGAGCAGAAGTCGATGTAGGTACCCGATCTGTAGAGTGTTGAGAACCTCGGGAACCCGGATGTGTTATACAGGGCGAGGTACCCAATGAACAACAATAGTACATTTAAGAAGACACTGATTACCCTACTGGTCGGTCTTGTGGGAGTCACAAGCTCATTTTCAGAGAGCACAAAGCCGACTGGCGCAACAAAACCTGACAAACCAAAGGAGGACCATATGTCAGAAATGGCCACTTTTGCCGCCGGATGTTTCTGGGGAGTGGAAGCTACCTTTCGTCAACTCAAAGGAGTGCTCTCCACGCAGGTTGGCTACACTGGGGGGGAGATTGCCAGTCCAACCTACAAGCAAGTATGTGCTGATACCACTGGTCACGCCGAGGCGGTCGAAGTCACGTACGATCCCTCACAATTGAGCTATGAAGACCTGCTGAAAGTTTTCTGGGATAACCACGACCCGACGCAGGTGAACCGCCAAGGACCGGATTTCGGGACACAGTATCGGACCGCAATATTCTATCATACGCCAGAGCAGAAGCAACTGGCGGAACAGTCCAGGCGCGCCCTTGACGAAAGCCATCGTTTTTCAAAACCGATTGCGACACATATTGTCCCAGCAACTGAGTTCTGGCGGGCGGAAGAATATCACCAGCAATATCTGGAAAAGCGCGGCCTGAGCACCTGCCATATCAAATAGATCATCCCTGTGAATGGTGAGTGGCGGGTTCAAAGACGAACCCGCCCTACGAAAAATCAGAACAACGGAATTACCCCCGGCAGGCGATGACCAGAATCGTGATATCGTCGGACTGCTCGGCCTTACCGCGAAATTCGAGCACTTTCACGAGGAGCTGATTATTAATCTCTTCGGCGGATTGCCCTGCAAGAGGCCCAAGACACTCGGCCAATCGCTCGTGGCCGAATTCTTCCTGCGCCTCGTTGAAACATTCGGTGACACCGTCGGAATAGACAACAGCGGAATCGCCGGGATTCAGCTGGACCTGCTGTGTGCGATACGGGATATCCGGCATAACGCCAATCACCAGATCGGAATCTTCAAGCGCATCGATCGTTCCGTTGGTTCTCAAAACCAGAATAGGCAGGTGGCCGGCGTTGACATAGTAAAGCACTCGTGAACTCGAATCGTAGTATCCCAGCACACCGGTCAGGTATTGTTCGGGAGTGGTAAACTGGCAGATCAATCGGTTGAGCGAATCGGCGACTCGCCCTAAAAAGTCATCCTCGAAATTCCGAAGTTGTGAGCGAGTTACCGCCTGCGCGTTGGACATGAGCAGAGCGGCCGGAATGCCCTTTCCGGCGACATCGCCCAGAGAATAAAACACGCGATGCGTGTCGAGCTCGTGCATGTCGTAATAATCACCGCCGACCTCACGGGCGGCACTTGAGTAGCCGAATATTTCCCAAGTGTCGTGCTTGAGATTTTGCCGCGGCAGAAAACCCTGCTGAATTGCCTTGGCCCGCTGGATGTCGACTTCGATGGTCTGCAGTTTCCGTTCCTGTTCAAACAGGCGGGCATTTTCAATGACTTTAGTCGCTTGCGTGCTGACGATACCGATAAACCGCTTGTCTTGTTCGGTAAATCCGGCCAGGTCCTGTTTGTTGAAAACGGCCATCACGCCCATAAGTCCATTGCGTGACAAAAGCGGTGCCGCCAACAGTGATGTGATTCCCATCTCGGCAAAGTTTACACCGACCAGACGGGCATCGGTGGCCGGTTCATTGCTAAGCAGAATGGTCCGGTTCTTTATCATCCAGCCGGACAGGGCCATATTCAGACGAAACTTTACGCCGCCCGACTCGGGCGTCATCTCGCGAACAAATGTCTTGAATCGATCTTCGGTGCCGCCGTCGGATTCAAGCAGAAAAACCGCCCCCTGCTGGGCCTTAAGCCGGCGGTTGGTATGGTCAACAGTGATTTGTGTGATCTTGTCGACCGACATTGAGACATTGATGGCGCTGGCAATCTGATTGAGGGCGGTCAATTCTTCGACCGCCATTTTCATTCTCGCCCACTCGGTGTCGGAAACATTTGGCATCGTGTCTTATACTCTGTATACTATAGTGTTGACAGAACTTAGTATAACCCCAATGGACCTTATTATCAAGTTTTTGGCCGCTCGGGTCTAGAGCGGGATTAGGTCGGTTTTTCATGTTTGCCCCCGGCACATCGTTCGGACAGTACCAGATCGAATCGATTCTGGGCAAAGGCGGGATGGGTATAGTCTATCGCGCCACCGACACCCGTGAAAACCGGGTTGTCGCGCTCAAACTGATCGCCGACGAACTGCTGGGATCAGAGGATTTCCGGTCGCGTCTGGCTGAAGAAGCCGACTGCACCGCCCGTATCGACTCGCCGTATGTCGTCAAGGTCTGGGAACACAGCGCCATCGACGGCCATCCCTATCTCGCTATGGAATATGTGGCTGGCGAGGAACTTCGCGCCGTCGGCCCGACCCTCGATTACGACAAAAAGCTGAACATCATAAGGCAAGTAATCGAAGGCGTGGGAGCGGCCCATGCCGCTGGTCTTGTGCACCGAGATTTGAAACCTGAGAACATCCGGCTGGCCGAGGACGGCACTGTCCGGATACTTGATTTCGGACTGGCCAAAACAGTGTCGGCTGACACCGTTGATGAATACGGTAATATCGAAGGCACACTGTACTATTTGTCTCCCGAACAGTTGTCAGGAATCACGGTTGGTACGGCGTCTGATCTTTTCAGCTTAGGCACAATTTTCTACGAATTGTTGACCGGCGCTCGCCCCTTTGAGGGCGACTACCCCGCCGCGATCATGTATTCGATTCTGCACGAAGAACCTATTCCCGCCTGTGAGAAAAATCCTGCTTTGCCGGGATGGATCG
>JBGAWZ010000197.1:0-4591 GCA_044227335.1 Candidatus Zixiibacteriota bacterium
CTACGCGCGACGGCGTCAATCGGGGGTAGGCGCTTGGGAAAGATTGGTACTTCACCGCTTGCGGTGGGCTGAGATCAACGTGGCGACAGGCGTCCTCGCCTGACACTCTTCGTCGATCTAACAAACGCGTCACGCGAGACGCACGACGCCACGTCGCAAACTACAATCTCGCCCGCACATCCGGATAGCGCCGGAGAATCTCGGCGGTGACCGCCGTATCGAGTTTGTGCGCCATCCCGAACTTGATCATATCGGCCGCCTCGTCGAACATACTTCGGGTACACGCCGAGTAAATAAGATCGCGGTACTTGCTGGCTTCGACTGAGTCTTTAACCGGAAGCCTCTCCATCCATCTTTGGAGTTCCGCACGGTCACGCGCCGCCACCGCCAGAGTAGCCATTGAATATAGAGACGGTTGGTGGTCGGGCTGGATCGTAAGTGACCTATCGACATACGCGCGGGCTTCCGTTGTTCTTCCCATGCGGGCATAGATATTGGCCATGTTGTACGAAATGTCGGCGTTATGGGGGTTCAGCCCAAAAGCGACCTGGGCAATCTCCAGCGCCTCAGGAAGACGACCCTGCGCCGAATACGACGCACAGAGTAGTGAGTACGAGTCAACCGACAGTGGATTTGTCGATCGCGCCAAATCTGCCAGCGCAATCGCCTCCTGAATGTTGTCCTCGTTATATAACCGAACCGCATGCTCAACAATTTTGATCTCAGGGTACTCACGAAATGTTGCTTCTTGAAGTGAGTCACCCTGTGCTTTATGACCGTGAGACCGCAAATAGTCGACCAACAAATAATGCAGACTCCTACTCTTGTTCTTATCCAATTTGAAAATCCGGTCGACCATGCCGATTGATCGTTCCGGCGACATCGCCACCGCCAACCGGGGAACGAGCACCGCCAGATTGAGCGCGATTGCCAGCAAAGCGATCTTGCGCCCGATCGTTCGGTCGGTCTCTACAAAAATCAGATAGTAAAATCCGTAGACGATTGCAGGAATAGCGGCGAAGGCGAATAGGTCCCAGTCGCGAAGCATACCCAGCTTTGGATCAAAGAGAAAGACGAGCGCCGCCGCTCCGGCCGTGGCTGTGAAAATGAAAGTAGAAATAGTCCGTTGGCGTGCGTCCGGTTTGCCACCGCGCATGCCGGCAAACATGAGAATCGCCGAGGGAACCAGGAAGATCACGAGGTTTACCAAATCCAACAAGTGCGGCAACGAAAAGAGCGTGTAGCCTTCAACCGTAAACCGATCCACAACCGGCGGGACTAACATAAACCGAATTTGATAACTGTGTGTCGCCAGATATGCAACTACGGCCATCCCAGCCACAACACCTGCGATCAAGAGTCCGTAGCGCGCGAAATTCGGCCATATGGTAACTCTCTGCCACAGTCGACTCGGCTGTACAATCAGATACACAACCGCAGGCAAAAGTGCGATAGCAAACGGATGAAACGCCATTGCCGCGATCCAGGCGATCAATGTCCACCATCTACTCAGTAGTCCCCGCACAGCCAGTATCGTGAAGAGCGAAATTGACAGCACAGTGAGAATAAAGGGTGGGTAAGTTTCGACATAACCAAAAAAGAAATAGCCGGTGGCGGTTGACAGTATCCCCAGTGTGAACAGCCAGGTATCCAAAATCCCTGCCCCAAGTCGACGAGCGCTTAAAATCAGCGCTAATATCGAAAGTAGCCCGCACACCCACGCGATCAGTTGAACCGCCAATCGGGCCGACTGCTCGGAGTTTCCACCGACCATCGAAAACATCCGCGCTTGAATCCACTCGGCCGGCAGATTCCAAATCATATGAGTGATAGCGCCCGTCTTTACATTGTGCAGTATCTGGAGGCCGTCGCCCAAGAAATGCGTACGGTTGGCGAACACAACAAAGAGCGCGACCATTGCCGTCGTAGCAACCAGCGAGACCCCCCAGAACATACCGGTCGAAGTCTCGTCAGGGGCTTTAATCGAAAGTTTCTTCAGAAGTAGTGGCAGAACGCCCAGCACACCGGCGGCCGGGAGCCAAATCCAGATTGGGAAATACGAAAACCAGTTTATCCCCCAAAACCGCCCGCCAGTTAGAAAGCCACCCAATACAAGAATCGCAAGTGTGGCCCAATACGCCGCGAAAATTGCCCGTTCCGTTTTCAAATCAAGCTCGTTGGTTGGTGCCGGGTTTTATCCGCCCAGCTTGGCGATACGCGAGTTGAGCGAATCCAGAACTTCCGGCATACTCGTCTTGTATCCGGCCGCTTCAAATTCAGTTCGGGCGCGACGGAGCAGTTCCACTCCGCGCGAGGCGTTCCCTTCGGCGATGTCGATCTCGCCCAAGTCTTCCATCGACTGTGCGATTGCCGAATGATGTTCCAATCGTTCCGCCCAGGCCAGCACCGGGCGTAACCACTTCTTGGCGTCGTCGAATTTTCCGATCAGTCGATAGGTCATACCGATATGATAGTCGGCAAACAACTTGGCGGTCTCATCGGAAAAGCGCCAGTGGTAGTCGCGCGCTTTCAGATAGCATTCCAAAGCGGAATCAAACTGCTTGGCATCAAAGTACGACCCGGCCAGATTATTCCAAAGCGGCCCCAGCCACTGCTCTTCGCCGCCGGCCTCGGCCGCCTCAATTCCTCTCCGGCTCCAGGTCACCTGATCTTCGAGCTTGTCAGAAACAATGGTCATCATATTGGCCGCGTCGATCATCCGCCCCCAGAGTCCGTTTTCATTGCAGAAGTTGAACATATCGGCAAAGGTCTCGCGTGCGGCCGGGAGAGAATCGTCTTTCCATTCGAATCTCCCTTTGACGCCAAGATATCGCGACCACCCCATCTGATCGGTGATACTGGCTTTCTGCGCCGCCTTTTCAAGATACGTGCGACCCTCGGCCTTCTTTCCAGTAGTGAGATAACAACGGGCGATCTGACAAAGCGCCTCGGTTTCAATCGAGAAATTGAACTCGTCGCCGGCGGTATCGAGCGCCACTTGATAGGCGGCCAGCGCCTCGGGGTACTTTTTGGCTTTGAAAAGCGAATCGGCCTGCCCCAATAAGGCGTCGGCCGAGAGATCGGTTGCAGTCACATCGTCTCCCTTCTTGACAACATCGATAGCCCTCGCCGCCTGCGTTAAGACCACAACGGCGACCAATAGGGCAACAAATCGAAGTGTGAGTATCATTGATCTCAAATATATCGATTGGCCGGGTGGAGTCAATGATAGGCCCAAGCGTTCGTGAGATTCGGGCAACAGAATTGGTTCGTGGGCGGCAGTCTCTCCGATCTCACCCTTTTCGAACTGACGGGCAGATGCGGGCGTCTGCCGCGCACGTAACAAACCCGCCGCATCCAACCACCCCAAACAAAAAAACGGCGGACACTCTTGTCCGCCGATTACAATTTAGTCAGAGCCCATATACTACGGGCAACTCGGGAGCGGATTGAGCGAGATAAACATGTGGTCAATCAGCGCTGACAGATCGGCAATGTCGATCGACCCGGCAGTATCCGTGTTTGCTTCGTCGAAACAACAGAGGGGGCCGAGCGAAATGAACATATGGTCGATCAGCGCTGTCAGATCGGAAATGTCTATGATCTGATCTGAAGAGCAATCAATATTCCCGCGCATTCCAAGACAACAGGAAGTCGGCGTGCAGGCGCCCGATCCGACCGCGCCAATCAGTGAGAAACAGGGATTACCCGGACCGGCCAAACACGGCGATCCGGCCAGTAGTGTGTACTTGCCGCCGGCAGTGTCACAAAACATTGGATCGGCCGAGATAATATTCATGGTGTCGACCGTGGCGTCGACCACATTGAGCCAGTTGGTCGTGTTGCCATAGACATCACTACAGAAGACACTGATTCCCGCAAAGTACTGTCCGGTCTTTCGTAGCCCGGCCACTTTGTTGAAAGCTACGATAGTCGTGTAAACAAAGGTGTACGCGGTATCAACAATATTCGGATCGGAATTGGTTCCGACAAATTGAATCCCACCACTGTCGTTGCTCACCACCGTACAGTTCAATAGTGATCGGGTGGAATCAGAATGCCACGGCATAGCGATACCTGCGCGGTGATTGTGATCGATAACCACTTGATTGAGATTCACTCCTCCCGTGGCGCCGGCATCGAGTCCGAGCGCGAAACCGTGGCCGGCATTGCCGGACACAGAGCTGACGATGATTGATGGATTTGCACTACCGACGGTGCTGACCCCATGCGATGTATTGTTGACAATTATGCAACCGATGATAAACGGGGAGGAGTTGTCGCAATGAATCGCACCGGTATCCACGCCGCCGTCAATGGCGAAATAGGCATTCTTAATCGTAAACCCTTCGACGATCGACTCCAGCGTTTCCCCCGAATGAAACCGGAATCCGCCATGGTGCGAGCCGGCGGTTCCACCGCAGTCGATGATAGTCACTTCCGGTTGTCCGGCGCTGTAGACAATAATGCTCTTGCCGGTGAAATCGATATCGCGGTTTCCCGCGCCGGAATACGTTCCGGGGGCAACTTCGACCGTGTCGCCGTTGTTGGCCGCGTCAATGGCCGACTGGATTGTGACAAGCTGTTCCCC
>JBGAWZ010000198.1:0-4591 GCA_044227335.1 Candidatus Zixiibacteriota bacterium
ATTGAGAAATACGAATCCGAATCGAGCGCTTACTATTCCGGCGCGCGACTTTGGGACGACGGCATTATCGGCATGACGGACACCCGGCAGGCGTTGGCGCTGGGCATTTCGATGTCGCTCAACGCACCGATTCCAGACCAGCAGTATGGCGTGTTCAGGATGTAGGTCCCAGTATGACATTCACAACCATTCAAATCAGCCACGATGATTCAGTCGGCTGGATTACGTTTAATCGCCCCGATATTCACAACGCTTTTAATTCAACTGTGATTTCCGAATTGTCGGCGGCCTTCACCGATATGGAGAAAGATCCGACGGTACGAGTGGTTGTGTTGACCGGCGCCGGCAAATCATTTTGCGCAGGGGCCGATCTGAACTGGATGCGCGGAGTCATTTCGCAGTCATTTGATGAAAATCTGGCCGAGTCGAACGCTTTGGCCGATCTCTTCTGGCAAATATACTCATTCAAGCGACCTGTTATTGGCCGCATCAACGGCGCCGCTATTGGTGGTGGAACCGGATTCGTTGCGGTGTGCGACATAGCGATCGCGGCTGATTCCGCCGTCTTCTCATTTTCCGAAGTCAAAATCGGTGTCGTGCCTGCTTGTATCGGACCATATGTCGTCAAGAAAATGGGTGAAGGGAAAGCTCGCGAACTGTTCATCACAGGTGAACGGATGAATGCCAAGCGTGCGCTCGAAGTCGGCCTGGTCAACAAAGTTGTCGGCGACGATCTGCTTGACGCCGAGGTCAACTCGCTGATCGATTCGCTCTTATCATCCGGACCCGAAGCGGTCGCGATGGCCAAGCGTCTGGTCTCCGGTGTCGCCGATATGATCCCCGAGCAGTTCAGACCGTGGACAGCAGAAATGATCGCCAAACTGCGCGTCTCTCCCGAAGGACAAGAAGGGATGGACGCCTTTTTGAACAAGCGCAAACCGAGCTGGGTCAAAAAGCACGGTTGATCGAATTGCCAATGCCACCACTATTCAAAAAAATCCTCGTCGCGAACCGCTCTGAAATCGCGGTGCGCGTCATGCGGGCCTGCCGCTCGATCGGCATTCCAACGGTTGCGGTTTATTCCGAAGCGGACATTCGCTCCAAGCACCGGTTGCTCGCCGACGAATCCGTTTTGATCGGGCCGCCCCCGCCGCGTGAATCATACCTCGACATCGAGAAAATAATTGCCGCCGCAAAGCAAACCGGGTGCGACGCAATTCACCCCGGCTATGGGTTCTTGGCTGAAAACCCACTCTTTCCGGCCGCATGCAAGAAATCCGGCATTACTTTCATCGGACCGGACTCAGAGGCAATGCGGCTTTTGGGTAACAAGGTCGAGTCGCGCGTCAAAATGGCCGATTCGGGCGTCCCGCTCACTCCCGGTATGAAGGGGAGTGGAAAAGAACTTGATCAGTTTGCCAAAGCCGCCGAGAGCGCCGGGTATCCGGTGATCATCAAAGCGGCGGCCGGAGGTGGCGGCAAGGGAATGCGGATAGTTACCGAGCCGGCCGGACTCGCCGACGCCATTAGTGCGGCCCAACGCGAGGCCCTTAATGCGTTCGGCGATGACACGATTTACCTCGAGAAATACTTGACTGACCCTCGCCACATCGAATTTCAAGTTTTGGCCGACCATCACGGACACTGTATTCACCTCTTCGAGCGCGAATGCTCGATTCAGCGCCGTCACCAGAAGATCATCGAGGAAACGCCCTCGGTGGCGCTTACACCTGAACTCCGCGCTAAGATGGGCGCCGATGCGGTCAAAGTCGCGCAGGCGGCCGGATACACCAACGCCGGTACGGTCGAATTTCTTTTGGACAAATCAGGCAAATACTATTTCCTCGAAATGAACACCCGCATTCAGGTTGAGCATCCGATCACCGAAATGGTGACGGGTGTTGATCTTGTAGTAGAGCAAATCAAAGTCGCCGCCGGACTTCCCCTTGGCGATCACCTGAAAGATCTGACTCAGCGCGGTCACGCAATTGAGTGCCGCATCTACGCTGAGGACGGCGAGAACAACTTCCTGCCGTCGATTGGGACAGTCCTTCATTACTCCGAACCCGAAGGCCCGGGCGTGCGGATCGACTCGGGGATTGCACCAGGCTCGGAAATCACCATGCACTACGATCCGATCATGGCCAAATTGATTGTTCACGCGCCCGATCGCAATACGGCCATCACCAAAATGACCGACGCGCTTGAACAGTTTAAGATTCTTGGCGTGAAGACCTCGCGGCGGTTTATGATCGAAGTACTCAATCATCCTGAGTTTGTCGCCGGTCGGACTTTTACTTCGTTTATACCGGCGCACATGTCAAATCGAGACACGTCGGCTGGTGAAAGTCATGCGCTGGCGGCGGTGGTAGCTGGGGTCGTAATGTCCAAACCTGCGGCTACGACGAGCCCAACTGGTGGACGTCAGGCAGTCACGACTCCGTGGGATACGATCGGAAGCTGGCAGATTGGGGACAGTGTGTCATGAATACACATCAGTTCCTGATCGGTGAAGAAAAAATCGAAACGTCGGTTGAGCGCTCGGGAGATAGCTGGATCGTAACGTCGGGTGGGCGAACGTATGAAATATCGACACTGCCCAACGGGCTGTTTGCGGTAAGCGTTGACGGTCACCGGACAATCGCCGCGGCGGTGAAACACAAAGGCATTGTCTATGTCGACCTTGGGCGATTTCAGTTTGAATTGACATCAGCGACGGATGCCGCCACGTCGGGCGGCGCCGGTGATTCGCACCGGGCGAAAGACAAAGTATTTGCGCCGATGCCGGGGAGAATTGTCAAGATCATGGTGGCAGTCGGCGACAGCGTGACCGAACGACAGCAGTTGGTGATTGTTGAAGCGATGAAGATGGAGAACCCGGTGCTGGCGCCCTCGGCGGGAAAAGTGAAGGCCGTGCATTTCGCGGCCGGTGATCAGGTTGATACCGATTCGCCGATAGTGGAGTTGGATATTTAGCTCTTCGTAGGGCTGGATCGCCTTTGAGCCGGCACTGCTTGGTAGTCTGTTTCTTGTCAATAGAAACTTGATTGTGCGAGGCCGACGTCCTCGTCGGCCCTCTTTCGTCGCGCGCGGACGAGGACGTCTGCGTTGCACTCAGAAATTCCCCGTAGGGCAGGCTCGTCTGCGAGCCTGCATTGCTTGGTAGCCCGATTGGTCCTTTAGAAATTGCTGCGGGTTCTGAAAGCGCACCGCTATGCGGAGCGATTGAAAAACCCGACACGAAGCTGAGGCGAGAATGTCGGGATTCTGTGTCACGCTGAAGCGTGACTACGGAACCCGACCTACTGAGAGTCGAGATTGCGTCGCCGCACCCTTCGACTAGCTCAGGGTGACTTGTTCTAAGGGGATTCTCAGATTGATGATTAGAGTCGTATGCCCGCGATGAGCTGGAGATACCGGTAATTCCCGATTTCGTTTCCAAAGATCGTCACATAATGCGCTTGGCTGAAAAAGCGTAGGTGGTCGCTGATGGGGACATCAAAGCCGACCCCCGGTGCAAAGTACGGTCCCCATTCGATGAAGCCGTCGGTTGTTGTTCCGGTTATTCGCGATGTGAATAGCTTTTCGCGAACGCGCGACACGCCGCCCCCTACTCCGAAAAAGTAATGCGCCTTATGATCTAAATTGGCCACCAGGCGAAATTCCAGGCCGCCGTTGGCAATCAGAAAATCGCCACCGATACGGCCGTCATTTGGGAAGACCGATCCGGTCGCCGAAGCCACCAATTCAAACGCCTCCGTAATTCCCGGCGCCAGCGCAACCGCCGCGCCGAAAGATCCGTGGGCGCCGTAGCGCGCGCGGTCATAGAGCGGCCCGAACGTGATTGAGCCGCCGGCTCCCGCGAAATACGAGACATGCCCGGCAACCGCCGGTTCCTGTGCTCTGGCTGATCCAAGCGGAATCATTCCGGAGACCAAAACTACCGCGATGAAAATCCCGGCGACGCGCCGGATCCGCATTATCAGTGATTGTAACATGGGTGACTATTATACGAACTAATCAGGTGTAATACTACCGAGCGCAAAGAAAAATAGCCCGGCGAGGGCCGGGCATAATTTTCTCAATCTGTGCAAATACAGTGAATTAGAAGAACTTCAAGCCGAGCGTAATCGGCACGAATTTCTCGGGCTCGCCGTCGGTCGCGATACTCACATACCGGATCTGCGCGAAAAATCCGAACAGGGGAGAGCCCTTCAGTTCAAATCCAGCGCCAATATTCCAATAGCCCTTGGTCTGAGGATCGAAACTCGAGGCATTCAAGCTCGTCGCGAGGACATCGCCGGCGAACTCAGTCTGATCAACTTTCGCCATGCCGACCCCGGCTAGTGCAAACGGTTTGAACGGTGCGGCAGGGACGCCCAGTGAAAAGCGTCCGTCGAGACCGAACATCATCACCCGATTCGAGCCGCCGGAAAGATTCGGATTGGAAGTAGCCAGCCCGCTCTGTTCGTAGTCAAATCCAAACGAGTGGACTTCGGCTTTGGCGACTGCCTGAAAATTAGGCATGAATTTCCAGCCCAGCCCAAGTGTGCCATGCCAGCCGTTTTTATAGCCATCTTTGAATGATGAC
>JBGAWZ010000199.1:0-4575 GCA_044227335.1 Candidatus Zixiibacteriota bacterium
CGCGCCGAAACAAAGTTCAGCAGTTTGTCCGGATCGGTGTCTTCCATCGAGGCGCACTCGGCGGTGTTCACGATAACTCCCGAGCGGGTATTTTCGTTCACCAGTCCCACAAAAGTCGGTTCACCTTTGTCGCCGGTGCGATCGCCGACATGTTTGTTGATCACACTGGTGTTGGCGTAGATCTGGCGAATCGACGGCGTCTTGTCGAGTCGCTCGACAACTTTTGCAAGCAGAGGCGCGATCTGCGCCTGACTGCGCGACGACCCGATCACAAATCCACGGACATTGTCCTGACGGAGCGTCATCGCCAGCACCGCTTTTATCTGATCCAGCGCCTGTTGGGCTGGAAAGCGGAAATCGGCGTCGATTTCTTTGCAGAGATAACTCATGCCTGCTTTGAGCGAGGCATCCGGAATGTCCGGCAGTGACTGCCGCAGATCTTTCATCGCATCCAGAATCACCGGTCCGATTTCCGGCTTAAATGCGATCGCCTGAGTGGCCAGAGCGATTACCGGCTTTTCGGCGGCGGTGGTGTCAGTCTTGTCGCCGATCATGACTGCCAGAAAATGCTCGATCTCGTCGCGTTTCATTCCGCCGAACGAGCCGGCAAGTTGTGTCATGAAGCGCGAAAAACCGTCGCCGGCGGTCGGCGAACCTGAAGGCCGCAGTAGCCACTTGAGCCGGTGGAACATATGCACGCGCGTCAAGAAACTGTTACAACTGAGCAGAAGCGGATTCTGTTGGCGCCAGTAATTATAGACCGGATTCTGTACCCAGCTCTCTTCCGAGCCAGACATCGTGCTCCGCAGTTGTCCGAGCTGTTGATCGATTGCGTCACGGATACGCGATAGATTGTCCGCGCGCAGATCACTCTCGAATAGCGCACTTCGCATCCACTCCAGCGACCGCGCAATTTCAGTCGAGTCGCTACCGGCGCCGCGCAGAACCAGCTCAACTCGTCCTTTGCGATAATTGATACTGAAATATGCACTCAGTTCGCGAATTTCACGTCTGATCCGCTCGGCCATCTCATCGAAAGGCACTGTGGTGCCATTGTGAACAATGCCGATGTCGGTTAAGAAAATCGGAAGGGCGCTCGCGTAGACCAACAGCGACTCAGGAATGGTATTAAGATTGAACACAAGACCACTGGTGGCCGAAGTCATATTTTCGAAAGTCGATGTGACCAGCGCCCCGCCACCGGGGAGCTTGTCAACTTTGTATTGGAGCGGATCATCGAGCGTCATCGGCGGATTGTCGACAAAAGTCGGCATCGGGATGGTGGCGGCGACGGAATCGATCACCGCCGTGTTGGCGTCATACTCTTTTTTGTATTTCGCGATTATTTCAGCGTGAGCGGTGTCGCCGTATTTTGTGCCCAGTTGTGCGATGTACTCCTCGACTCGCTGGGCGCGCTCGGCCTCGCTTTGTTCAAGTTCCTTCGGATCGGGTTTCGCCGCGACACCGTAGGGCTTGAAGGTCAGCAAATTCCATTTGGCCAGGTAATTCTTCCAGACGTTTTGATCGAGTTTCGCCAAGCTGTCGGCGAACGACAGTTCATCGGAGAGAATGAGTGAGCGGGTGAATCCGCTGGTTTTCTGAAGACGCTTGAGATGTTGCATCCAGGCCGCGCCGGAACCGCGCTGGCCAAAACCGGGCGGAGTATTGAGGAATGTCCGCAGGTCCCGACGCCGCTCGATTATCCGGTTCTGTACCCGCTGGTTGAATTCTTCAAGCTCCGGAGAACCGTCGGCGAATCCGGCAACGGTCTGCATTTCCGAGAGGATCATCCCGCGAAGCGAATCGATCATTTGCGATGTCAAGAAGTCATTGCGGACATTATCAAGAACGATGTACGATGAATGCCCCGGCTCGACATCCTGCCAGGAATAAATGGCAATACTTCCCGGATCGATCTTTCGTGTCTGCGAGTTGATGAATGCCTTGTACAAATTTGCAGTTTGTCCGGACGCAAGATTATCCATGAAGAGTTGTAGCAGATAGAACTCGCGGTTGTCGCAGGAAATCTGCGGCGGCCAGGCATACATGATCATCCCCGGCTCGGTGGCATTTTGATTCGGGAATGTGGTGATCGCGGTCGTCCCGGCCGAACCCGAAATCGGTTTGGGCATGAAATCTTCGATGATTGCCGGGTCGGCGTTGGCTAGTTTTTGGCAATTCGGTTCCAGCCGCTTGAATATATCGGCCAGTTTCTGCAGGCAGACCTCGACCGGGACATCGTCGGCGATCGACACTACCGCACCCATATTATTCAGATGATAATTAGCGGCATGAAAATCGCGGAGATTCTGCGGTGTCATCGTGCGAATGGCCGGCGGATAACCGCCCGCATCGTAACTCATCGGATGATTCTCGCCCCAGACTAATTGGCCGACCTCGCGGGACATCATTCCCCACGGCGATTCGAACCCGCGAACCATCTCGTTATACACAGTCCCTTTTTCTTCAAGCCGCCAGCCGCCATCAGCGGTTTCGGCCAGGCCGAAATTCCGGACCTCGCGACGGATATCCTCGTCCGAATACGTCGGATGCAACAGCGCGTCGAGCTTGGCCTCGAACAACTCGAAAAAGACATTGGCTCCCGCAGTAGTATTGAAGGTATAGCAGGTTTGCATCTGCATTGTGAATGCCGAGCTCTCGCCCAGACGCATATCTTCAAGCGATGCGACATACCGCCCCTTTGTTCCTTTCCCCAAGAGCAGATGTTCAAGCGTATGCGGTTCACCCTGATCGGAAGGCGGTGTCGAATTAAACCACATAAACGCCTGCGGGAGCGATTGGATGCGCAGAACGTCGAGCACAAATCCGCTCGGTTCATGGCGGAATCGGGCGCCCACCCGGTCACCGAGTTCATTTACATAGACACATTCGGTGGTGAACGAAGAGATCGTTTGTTTTTCGGTGAGTTTGTCAAGGAATGGGTCGGCACTGACGACCCCGGCTACGACCAGTAGCATTACCAAACAGCGCAGTAGTGCGCGCGAGTACGTTCTCATGCGGTCGGATCCTTCCAAATACGGCCGTGTCGGCCATTGGGTTGTTGCTTGTTCATTGTAGTATAGCATACGTAGTGCGGCCGCGAAAGTAAACGGCCCGCTTGCTGGCATTTGCCATGAAAAAAGGCCTCACAGGAGACCCTGTGTGGCCTTTAGAACAACAAAAGTCGTGCTCAGAAACAAGGAGCGGGGGGCGTGTACGACAGGTACAAGAAGTCGATGATGGCCGACAAGTCGGCGATGTCGACATTCCTGCCCGTATCGCCGTCGATGTTCGCCTCACCCCAGCAACAGAGGGGAGAAAAAGAAATGTACAGATAGTCGATGAGGGCGGAAATATCGGAGATATCGACAACATCGGATGGATCGCAATCGACATTCCCGGAATTCCCCTGGCAACAGAGTGTTAGGCCAACATTACAGCAGGTTGGACGGGGAAATGGCCACGGTGCGAACACTATCATGCCACGAGTGAAATAGTCATTATAGATCCGCACGTCGGCCGTATCCATCATGCAATCAGCGTTGAAATCATAGTGGTACAGCGAGTCCGGTGCGTCGACCATGCCCGCAATCACCCTCATGCCGTACACATAATCCGCAACCGTCAGGATTATGCCGTCGGTGTTCAAATCGCCGTCGCCCATACAAGTAGTATGGCCGATATGCACGGCGCCGGGCCGAGCTTTGATTTTGTTGGTGTCAAGAACAGCCACTCCGTCCAACGTGTCGGCCCACGGAATCGTCATTCCCTGAGGAGTTGAAAAATCAAAGCCGTAGGAAGTCTCGGATCTGATCAGCACGTTCACCGTCGGATCGGTCATGGTATCCGTTCCCGGCAGAATCTCATAGGGAATACTGAACAGTCGGCGGGGTGAACTCGACGGCCCAAACCCGCGCTGGTGGGGAGCGGAAAAATCAAACTCCGCCAGTGCGACGATTCTGATGTCCGCACCGGCCCCGCCTACTGAACGAACGGTAAGTAGCTCCCAGCCGTTGATCACACTGCCGCCGGCAGTGTCAACCTGATATTCCGGAAGCGTTGCCGGCAGGAATCTGACAATGTCCGGTCTATCCAATTGTAACCAGATGACGAATCCAGCCACCGAATCAAGGTGATTTGTAATGAACACTGGCAGGTTGCCGTTTGGCGGCAACGGACCGAAGTGCTCGAAATCATCGACCGTCACCTCAAGGCGCACAGTTTGAGCTGATGTGGTGGAAATTACGCAAGCAATCAGGGCCACCATCCCGATCACTCTCAGTGAACTGCGGAACACACAGGACAGCATGTGTCTCTCCTCTCTCATTGAGTCAAACGCATTGCGAAAATAGAGAATGTAACAATCAGGGCTACGATTGTGCGAGTATTGACAATTGGGCCTGTCGCGGATAGGAGAAGAGCAAGATGGGCAACAGGCGCGATTCTGGATATAAATATAAACGATCTTGGGCGAATGAGCAATCGGAAACTTGTGCAAACGAAAGAGGATTCTCCCGGTGGAGAATCCTCTATTAGACTATCGTTAGAATACGCCCGGTGCTACTGGCACGGTGC
>JBGAWZ010000200.1:0-4511 GCA_044227335.1 Candidatus Zixiibacteriota bacterium
GTAGGCCGCGCACCTGAAGACTGGGCCCCGGCCTTCGCCGGGGTGACAGTAATACCGAAATCTCTCTTCCCCAAAAATTCCTTGACAAAACGACCCATGACCATACTTTTGCCACTTGACAGTTTGTGAAAAACGTCACAAATTGTCCGATATAAATGACGGCAGGATGGAGAAACCGTGAGTAACTACTTGGCAGTTCTAATCTTTCTCGGAGTAGGGACCGGAATTGTCCTGTTTACCTTCTTCCTGTCCAAGCTCCTGCGCCCCTCCAATCCGTACCCCGAAAAAACGATCAATTACGAATGCGGCGAACTGCCGATCGGGACAGCGTGGATTCAGTTCAACCCCCGTTTTTACATATTCGCGTTGATTTTTGTCATCTTTGATGTCGAGGCGATTTTCCTTTTTCCGTGGGCGGTGGCCGTCGGCCAGCTCGGACTGTATGCCTTGATTGAGATGATCGTGTTCATTCTGATTTTGTTCTTCGGGTATTTTTACGCGTGGAAGAAGGGGGCGATGGAGTGGGTGTAGCCAGCCGGAAGATGTCGAAACCTCGCCCGCCGTTGGCGGACGACCGCGCCGTTGGCGCGGCAAGGGATTTCGACCTACATGACCAGCCAGTGGCTGGGCCGATCGCTTCGCGCTGTCGTATCGGGAGTGATGATTAGATGAAACCAATTCCCGTATACGCCGAACAGATGCCCGGTGGGGGGATTATTGCCACTTCGCTTGAGACGATTCTTTATCAGGGTCAGGCGAAATCACTTTGGTATCTGCTATTTGGCACCGCCTGCTGTGCGATTGAACTGATGGCGACTGGAGCGAGCCGGTACGATTTTGACCGGTTGGGGATGATTTTCCGCGCCTCGCCGCGCCAGGCCGATTTGATTATCGCCGCCGGAACGATTACCAAGAAAATGGCGCCGCGACTGCGCCGTCTGTACGATCAGATGGCCGAGCCACGGTATGTGATTGCGATGGGCGGATGTACGATTAAAGGCGGGCCGTTTTATTACGATTCGTACGCGGTCGAAAAAGGGATCGACCATATTGTGCCGGTCGACATCTATATACCCGGTTGTCCACCACGGCCGGAATCTCTTCTTGAGGGGTGCATACACCTTCAGGAAAAAATCAAGAAACAGAAACTTGCCGATAAGTGGCCGAAGTCATGACCCGCGACGACCTCAAAGCGTATATCGCCGCAAATTTCGGCGACAAGATGACTTTTCTGGAGAGTGGCAAGTTTGATCCGTTCTATAAGATCGAGGCAGGTGACTTAGTCGCTCTTTGCACAAAATTGCGCGACGATCTGAATCTGAAATTTGATTACCTCTGCAATTTGGGCGGGACCGATACCGGCACCCATTTCGAAGTCGTTTATTCGTTGGCGTCGATTGCGATGTCGCACCGGATAGATTTCAAAATAATCATGCCGTATGAAAACGCGGCGGTTGATTCGATTCAATCAATTTGGCCCGCGGCCAATTGGTATGAGCGCGAGATGTGGGAGCTGTATGGAATCGACATACGAAATCATGGCAATCTAAAACGCTTTTTGCTCCCCGACGATTGGGATCAGGGGCATCCGATGCGCAAGAATTGGACCGCGCCTGATTTCGTCAAACTCCCCGAGGTGCTGACATGAGTTCGCTTCGCACCGAAGAGTTTGTTGTCAACATGGGGCCGCACCATCCGTCGACGCACGGCGTTTGCCGCCTGCTATTGACCATGGATGGCGAGCGGGTTTTGAATATCGAACCGTATATCGGGTATTTGCACCGTTCGATTGAGAAGATCTGCGAGAACAGAACGTACGCGCAGTGTATTCCGATTTTGGATCGGTTTGAATATGTGACAGCGATGTCGTGCAATCACACCTTTGCGCTGGCGGTTGAGAAACTGGCCGGCATTCAGGTGCCGGAGCGGGCCGAATATTTGCGCGTCATTATGCTCGAGTTGAACCGGATCAGTTCGCATCTGCTCTGGTATGGGACAACCGCGCTCGATCTTGGCGCGATCACGCCGTTTCTGTATGGGTTCCGCGAGCGGGAATTGATCATGGATTTGTTCGAGATGACTTGCGGTCAGCGGTTGACCTACAATTATATACGAGTGGGCGGCGTGTCGAGAGATATACCCGACCAATTTGTGCCGAAATGCCGCGAAGCGGTGAAGACCATCACTGAAAAGATGGCGGACTACGAAGGTCTGCTCAATGAAAATCCGATCTGGGTAGCACGCAATAAGGGAGTGGGGGTACTTAGTTCGGACATGGCGATAGCGTGGGGCGTTTCCGGCCCCGCGCTCCGCGCCTCCGGTGTGAAGTACGACATTCGCAAAAATGATCCGTACGGATACTATCCGAAATTCGATTTCGATATTCCGACTCGTCAAAGTGGTGACTGCTACGACCGGTATATTTTGCGGCTCGAGGAAATCAAACAGTCGCTCAAAATCGTGAGTCAGGCGCTGGATGGCCTTCCGGCTGGAGATTTCAAGGCCAAGACGCCGGGAGTGTTCAAACCACCGGCGGGCGAAGTGTATAGCCGCATCGAAAACTCGCGCGGCGAGTTGGGTGTGTACATTCTGTCTGACGGCACCACCAAGCCGGTGCGGGTGAAAACGCGCGGCGGCAGTTACAATCAACTTCAGGTTTTGCCGGAAATCGGCAAGGGACTTCTTATTGCTGATATCGTCGCGATCATGGCCTCGATGGATATCATCATGCCGGAGGTTGACCGGTGATTCTTCCGTTGTCATTTGAGCTGAGCGCGGTTTTCGACTGGCTAGGCGGAATATTGTCGTCCCTGGGACTCCCGCCGCTCTGGCAGACGATCGTTTCGTATGTACTGCTCGGCGCGATGATGTTTGGGGTGCTGGCGCTACTTGCGCTTTTCTTAGTTTGGTGGGAGCGGAAAATTTCGGCGCATATTCAGCAGAGATTCGGGCCGATGCGCCACGGCTGGCACGGCTGGTACCAGACGATCATGGATGCGATCAAGCTCTTGCAGAAAGAAGATATTCTCGTTGTCACGCGCGACCGGGTGGTCTTTTTCTGGGCGCCGGTGCTGTGCTTTGTCGCGGCCTTTTTGGCGTATGTCGCGATGCCGTTCGGGAATGGCCTCATTGTGGCCGATTTGAATGTTGGCATACTCTATATAATCGCGGTGACGACGTTCACGATCATTTCGTTGTTAATGGCGGGGTGGGGATCAAATAACAAGTACGCGTTACTCGGCGGGATTCGTTCGGCGGCGCAAGTGGTATCGTACGAAGTACCGATGGTGGCCTCGATCCTGACCGCTGTGCTTTTTGCCGGGTCGCTTTCGATGGTCGAGATTATCAAGTCGCAGGAAGGGCACGGAATTTTCAACTGGCTGATATTCAGGCCGCCGTTTGGGATGATCGCCTTTGTGACGTATATCATCGCCGCGACAGCGGAAGCCAATCGAACCCCGTTTGATATACCCGAAGCCGAGCAGGAACTGGTGGCCGGATACAATGTCGAGTATTCCGGGATGAAGTTCGCGATGTTTTTCCTGGCAGAATTTGTCAATATGTTCACGGTGTCGGCGATTGCGACCACGCTCTTTTTGGGCGGCGGAAACGGGCCGATACTGCCGTCGTGGATCTGGTTTATGGGGAAGACACTGGCAGTGATTTTCCTTTTGATGGTGATTCGCTGGACGATGCCGCGATTGCGGGTCGACCAGCTGATGGGGTTTGCGTGGAAATTTCTCGTGCCGGTCACGTTCGCCAATCTGATGATCGCCGGCATATTCAAATTTGCAGGATGGTACTGGTAAGCCGATGGGAATGTTTACAGACATCAAAAATCTCCTGATCGGGATGAAGATCACCAGTAAGCATCTGGGGAAACATGCGATCACGCTCCAGTACCCCGAGCAAAAGATGCCGATGACCGAGCGGTCGCGCGGGATTGTGGTCCTGCTTTCGGATAAAGAAACCGGCGAGCTCAATTGCACCGGATGTATGCTCTGCGCCAAGGCTTGTCCGACTGGCGCGATTTTCGTCGATGCGCCGCGCGATGAGAATAAGAAACGTCAACTTAAGGGGTTCGTTGTCGACCACGGGCTCTGTTGTTTCTGCGGACTGTGCGAAGAGGCCTGTAATTTTTGTGCGATCAAGATGACGCCAAAATATGAGTTTTCCGATCTGACCAAAGAGGGATTGGTCTGGGATATGAGCAAATTGCAGGAGATGGGACGCGACGCCGCGTATGTCGATACGCGCAAGAAGAAAGTCGTGCCGGCCGCAAAGCCAGCCGCTCCGTCGGCGGGAGTTGCCACCGCGACCGCACCACCGGCACCTGATCCGGTGCCGGCGACTGAGCCGAAACCGACCGTTACCGACTCAGGAGCGGAGGGAGCATGATGGAGTTTATCAGCGGCAGTGATGTGGTGTTCACAATTCTGGCGATTGTGATCGTCATAGCGGGACTGATGGTGGTCAGTCTGCGGAATATTTTCCACTGTGCGCTGGCGCTG
>JBGAWZ010000201.1:0-4491 GCA_044227335.1 Candidatus Zixiibacteriota bacterium
TCCACCAAAACTACCCCAACCCCTTCAATCCTTCCACGACGATTGAGGTTGAGATCGCCAAACCGGAGCGAGCGGTTGTGCGGGTGTACAATGCGCTTGGGGAAGTAGTGCGGACGCTGGTGGATCGTCAGTTGGCGGTTGGCACGCAACGTATCGTGTGGGACGGGCGCGATGATCAGGGGCGCGAGGTGGCCAGCGGGGTGTATCTTTATCGCCTGTCCGCAGGCGAGGTGACGCAAGAGAAGAAGATGGTGTTGGTGCGGTAGGTTGCACGGTGGGGGATAGAAGCTCGCATCTCGACTACGCTCGATGCGTCGCGTAACGGCCGGATGCGTCGCGTGGTGGCTCGATGCGTCGCGTAACGGCCGGATGCGTCGCGTGGTGGCTCGATGCGTCGCATGTTAGGTCGGTGCGTCGGGTAACGGCCCAATGCGTTGAGTAGCAGTTCCACTTGAACATAGCTGATTGAACTCACACCTGTTATCTACTGCTGACTTTACCCAGAGATTTTTGTATGAGATGGTGAGTCACATTTCGGCACTCGGATAATTTTTTGAGTAACTCGAAGTCTCCGCGAATCAATGCTTCTTTCTTGGCACGCGACCATCGCTTAACGCCTTTCTCAGCCGATGCCGCCTCAAATATCGTCTGGAACTCCAAGACAAGAAGCACTTCGAACGGGCATCGAGAGATCACGAATCCAGGCACTTGGCCGAATTGATGTTGCACAAGTCTTTGCTCCAAGACTATCGTCGAACCAACGTAGTAGCTTCGGTCAGAGCAACGAAGAATATACATGCAAGGATGTTTCATAAGCCCTGATGAAGATAGAGGCGGCACTATTAAGAAGACAATCACTTTCTCTCGGATCAGCAATCAGGGGCTAACTGACAGGCTTAACAGTTTCAAGACCAATGCAGAACAGCGACGTGTCGAGCGTAGTCGAGACACTTAAGCCCTTCTGCTTGGGAGCACAAGAGAATCACTCAAAGAAAAAAGGCGGGTTCAATGACGAACTCGCCCTACTTCCACGCTCAATAGCATCGACGTGTCGAGCGTAGTCGAGAAACGAATTCCCGTTTGCCTCGGGTTATCAACACCCACAGCAAGCTGTGGGGTACCGAAGAGCCTATCAATTTTCATACTAATTTTGTGCAATCAACGAATCAGCCGACTCTTGTATGAAGATCTCGACACACAACCCGCCGATTTTATCGATATCCTGCCGTGCAATTTTACTACCAAATCAATGCGTTGACGTCACTAGCCCAAGAATGCTCAAAACAACACAACCGTGACTGCGGCAACAAATTGCGATCAACGAATACAATTCATGAAATATAAAAGTGCACAAACGAAGCCAAAAAGAAACCCACCATAAATGGTGGGCCACCAAGAAAAAGAAAAATGTCGAAACCGCAGGGGTTTCGACCTACAGAGAAAAGGCGGGTTCAATGAAGAATCCGCCTTACCAAACTAGATCGGAAGACGGGGACGTCTGCATTGCACTTTTCAGGAGTAAGCCTCCCACCAAAGTGCAACGCGGACGTCCTCGTCCGCGTAAATTGACTTATGATTTCCGCGTGATGCGGCCGTGGCCGGAAACACTGCGGTTGACATCGGCCGGGCTACCCCAATACCGGATGTCGCCTGAGCCGCTTACTGAGCCGTCGATTGAGTTGTCCGCCCAGCAATCGACATTTCCCGAGCCGCTGATATCGGCAATGACATCTTTGCATTTCAGTTCGCGGGCGTCGACATACCCCGAGCCGGGGATTTCAACCGACATCTCGCCGCATGTACCGGCAAGCGTAATGTCGCCGGAGCCGGAGACTTCAAGGTCGATTCGCTCAGCGGCCAGGCCGGTAAACTCGGCGTCGCCCGAACCGTCGACTGTCACGCGCAGGTCGCGCACTGAGCCGTCGCATTTGACTTCAGCTGAACCGGAAATATCCAAAGTGAAATCCTCGCCGGTGAGTTTGGACAAAATGATGTTGCCGGAGCCGTCGATAGCCAGTTCGGTCAGTTTGGGAACGGTCATGACAATCTTGATGTCTTCGCGAGTTGAGAATGAACCTTTGGAGTCAATCTCAAGCGTACGCCCGCGCACGCGGGTGGAGATCAGATCGACTAGATTGTCATCGCAGGTGAGCGAGAGTTTGTAGGTGGGGCCGACCGTGATATCCAGATCGGCGCCGATCGATAGTTCGATTCGGTCGAAGCCGTCGATCTGACGGTCGATGGTCGTGGGGACACCGGAGCCACGGACTCCGCGCGAGTTGCCGAAAAACGACCAGTGGTTCTTAGCGACTGACGATGTCACTCCGCCGAGCACCAAAATGGCGGCGATAGCGATTGTGCCGAAAAGTAAGCGGCGCATACTCCCTCCAAAGAGTTGGAATTGTTGTCTGGGAGTATGTACGAAAGGAGGGGGAGAGAGGTTGCGGGGAATTATTCGAGCCGAAAATCGTCGAAATACAGAGCGGTCGGCTTCTTCGGTTCGATCAAAAATATGATCAGGCCGGCAGTGTGGTCGAGATTCATCTCGCGCCCTGACGAAGTCAGCTTAAGTGTATCGATGGGCAGTTCTATTCGAGTCAGGCCGGGCGGGATAGCAAAGACATTGTTGTACCGGTCGGGGTAACAGCCACTCGAGCCGGCGTCGTAAATGCGAAACGACATTTCAATCGTCGAGTCGTTATCAGAGAAGACCTCAAACTTGAGCGATTTGTATCCTTCCAAATGAGGATAGAGATAGGTAAACAGCAAGCTCGGATAGGTGGCGGGGAAGAATGTAACTTTGCCGACCTCGGCGTGGGTGGCATTCCAGCCACTGGGCGGAGGCAGGGCTTGTAGCTCTGCGTCGCGCACGACAAAAAGTTTGCGTTCAAGTTTGGAATCGAAAGCGGCAAGACGCGGGAAGATCATGTTGCGATGCACTACCACCGCCAGCCAGAAGATGGCGGGGATATAAACAATGACTATCAATACTGCCGCGATTGAGCGAAGTGTCCATTTGACATTGGGGGATATTTGTCTGACAGCTTTCACTGCCTTGTCAAGAGTCCAAAAGACTGCCAAGAAAGCAAAGGCGCCGGCCATATCGGCGAGCACATCGTGAATTTCTGCGTCGCGCTGATTGAAATACTGCCAGATCTCCGAGCCGATTCCCATTGCAGAAGTGAGGCAGAAGGCAATGATATATTGAGTCCAAGGTCTGATCAGAGCTTTCAGTCCAATAGTGCGGATGACACCAAGGACTATCAGCGCGGCAAATCCAAAGAGCGGCGCATGGCCGCCGTTTTCAAATTCGCGCCAAAAGGCGGTGTTGGAGGGCATCTTGCCGAATACAAAGATCAGCCCCAAAAAGACAATGGCCGCGAGAGCCAACAGAAGGCGGGCTGATTTGTGACTAAGCATGGTTACAATGATATCCTGTCGCCGAGGGGCCGTCCAGTCAGATGTTACACGCGAAGGAGTCGATAGTTGCGAACTCATTTCGCGGGAATAGACAGGTTTGACTTAATCGTGGGCGAGACAGAACGCAATTTGGTACGGTTCGGGAACTTCGGCGACGGAATACAAAAGTCAGGGCCTTCGGGACGACGGAGACGAACAGTGTAATCTTGGCAGGCCTGGCACCGTCGGATTTTTCCGAGCGCTTCCTTTTTGATCAGTCGCTTTTTAGTATGCGTCGGGGCGAACACCTGATGGTCGACAATCTCAAATCCTTTGGTGGCGTCGTTATCGTCGTTGAATTTGACGCCCGCGACGATCGTATCGGTGCCCGGTTGATAGGTTGTCGCGCCGGGGCATTCGATGAAGAGGTGACCGTCCTCGAGTGGGCCGTCGAAAATCGACAGTGTTTCGTCGAGTTGATGACTGTTGCACGTTGGGCAGAGCCAGGCTTTGCCCGATTCGATAAGAGAGTGTCCGCAACTTATGCAAGATCGTTCCATCACGTTTACCTCTGTGAAGTGTTCCACCTGTTGAGATGCAAAGAGGTTGCCGAGATAGAGGGGATTGTAGGTCGTTGAAACAGAGGAGGATGCGGGCCGCACGGGGCTGTTGCCATGAAATTCACGTTGGCAAGTGTTGGTGGGTTCCAAGAGATCGGTGGGGAAAAGAACCCCACGATAAATCGTGGGCCACCAAATCAGAAGATCAGGAAGATTGAGCAGAGAACCGCAGTCACCGGCAGAGCGGCGGCAAAAGAGACTGGCAACAGGAGAGTCGCAAGGAAAGCCAGCGCGATTGCAGGGAGCACGAGATATTTGAGCGTCGCAATCGCCAGGCGAATGAGCTGAGTAATCAGGTAAAAGACCAGCACGCCGCCGATAATCAGGGCGGCGATCAGGCCGTTGTTACCAAAGTGATCGATGATCCAGCTTTTGAGCGAAAGAATCGGTCCGGCGCCCAAGTCGAAGAACTGACTACACCACTGACCAATACTGGAAAATGTCGAACTCAGATCAGAAAGGGGCATCAGTG
>JBGAWZ010000202.1:0-4490 GCA_044227335.1 Candidatus Zixiibacteriota bacterium
GTGAGACGAGGCATATGAGCGAGGCGGAGATTGCGCCGATTGTAGAAGAGTCGCTGGCGCTGGTTGGTTTGACGGGAGCGGAAGAGAAATATCCGGCGGAGCTTTCCGGTGGAATGCGCAAACGAGTCGGGCTGGCCCGGGCTATTGCGGGAAAACCGGAAGTGATCTTGTACGATGAACCGACCGCTGGGCTTGATCCAGTGACAGCCGACACCATTAACGAGTTGATTGTCAACTTGAATCAAAAAATCAATGCAACATCTATAGCGGTCACGCATGACATGGCCTCGGCGTTCCGAATCGGACAAAGGATTGTGATGCTTTCGCGCGGCAGAATCGTCTTCGACGGCACGCCGGAGCAAATTCAACGTACCGATGATCCCATGGTGCGGCAGTTTATCGAGGGGCGGTCGGAAGGACCGTTGACCAGAGCGGTATGATTACATCCAAAAAAGTAAAGACCGCCTATTTCTGTTCCCAATGTGGAGCGGAACACTCGCGCTGGCAGGGACAGTGCCGCGAATGCGCCGCCTGGAATGCGCTGGTTGAAGAACGTGTGCCGGTCAAAGCCAAACACCGAGCCGCGGCGACCCGAAGTGAACAAGTAAAATTGTCCGACATTTCAGAAAAGCCAGCTCAGGGATTTTTCTCAGGGATAGGCGAGTTTGATCGAGTACTCGGTGGTCGCCTACTGCCGGGGATGACTGTCCTATTGGGTGGCGATCCGGGGATTGGCAAATCGACTCTTCTTTTGCAAGCGGCGGAGGCGTATAGTAGCCGCAATTTGGCGGTGCTGTATGTGACCGGCGAGGAATCGCTACCTCAGATTAAAATGCGCGCCCAGCGGCTTGGCATTGCGGGAACAGGGATCACCGTTCTCAATGCTACTGATATCGAGGAAATCTCCGGGGTAATACAGAGCAGTAATCCGGCGGTCGTCTTGATCGATTCCATTCAGACTGTCTCAAGTTCGCAATTTGATTCGCCGCCGGGGACAGTCGCGCAAGTTCGCGAAGCGGCCCAGCAACTAATCCGGCTCTCCAAAGAAGGGAACTGCGCGCTTATCATGGTCGGCCATGTGACCAAAGAAGGACTGGTCGCCGGACCGAAAGTGCTTGAGCATATGGTTGATACGGTCATTTACTTTGAGGGGGATTCATCCCATCTGTACCGGCTACTTCGCGCGACCAAGAACCGGTGTGGATCGGTCGACGAAATTGGATTGTTCGAGATGGGAACCAAGGGGTTGACCGAAGTCACAAACCCATCCTCGTTTTTTCTAAGCGGAGAGGCGACCGGATCGCGCGTCGGGGCTGTCGTGACTGCCATTTGTGAGGGGAACCGCCCCCTGCTGATCGAAGTCCAGGCATTGGTTGCCCCCGCCAATTATGGAAGCCCCCAGCGCGTGGCCGGCGGAATTGATCATCGTAAGCTCGCGCTCCTGTTAGCTATTCTGGAGAAACGATGCGGGTATCCGATGTCTTCGCATGATGTCTTTGTCTCGCTGGCCAGCGGACTTAAAGTCAACGAGCCAGCGCTTGATTTGCCGGTGATGACTGCGATAGTGTCATCACTACTGAACAAACCAGTTAGCCGATTGGGAGTAGTGATCGGCGAAGTGGGACTGTCGGGTGAAATTCGCGGTGTCACACTCTGCGACAAGCGAATCAGCGAGGCGGCCAAACTCGGATTCAGAGCGGCCTTTGTACCCAACGCCAACAAATCACAGTCGCACGCGCCCGGTATCTCAGTAACCGGCGTGTCCGAAATTCAAAATACCCTCGATCTGATTCTGACCTGACCGATGCTGACACTCAAAACAACCGATAATAAAGCTCGCCGAGGAATACTCGTTACTCCACACGGCAAAGCGCAGACACCGGTGTTTATGCCGGTGGGGACATCGGGTGCAGTCAAAGCGATGACCAGCGAAGATCTCGAAGAGATCAGCGCCGAAATTGTCCTGGGCAACACCTACCATCTGTATCTGCGGCCGGGGGATAAGATCGTGCGCAAGATGGGAGGCCTCGCCAAGTTTGCCGGGTGGCCGAAATCGACTCTGACTGATTCAGGCGGGTTTCAGGTTTTTTCGCTTAAGGATATTTCGTCGATCGACGACGACGGTGTGGAGTTTCAATCGCATCACGACGGCTCGCGTCATCGTTTTACGCCCGAAAAAGTGATGGAAATCCAATGGTCGCTGGGGGCGGATATTGCAATGGCGTTTGATCAGTGTGTGCCGTATCCGTGCGACAAGAACGCCGCGGCATTGGGTGTCCAGCGGACATTTGATTGGGCCAAGCGGTGCAAGGCGCGGCATGGGGAGTTGAAAGCTGAGGGGGACGGTCCCAATCCGGGGCAAGTGATGTTTGGTATTGTGCAGGGATCGGTATTCACAGATTTGCGGACTGAGTCAGCCAAACAAATAACCAGTCTCGATTTCCCCGGCTACGCGATCGGTGGATTGTCGGTTGGGGAGAGCAAGGCCGAAATGGAAGATATGCTGGCGCACACTATTGAATATCTGCCGAAAGATCGTCCGCGCTATTTAATGGGCGTGGGGTACCCCGAGGATATTCTGATGGCAGTGTCGTACGGGATCGATATGTTTGACTGTGTTTTACCGACTCGCAACGCTCGTACCGGGCAGGTGTTTACTTCCGAGGGGCCCGTGGTCTATCGAAATGCTGAATATGCCGAGGATGACCGTCCGCTCGATCCGAATTGCGACTGCCGGGTCTGCCTGAAATATTCGCGGGCGTATCTGCGACATATGTATAACCAGCGCGAGATAACGGGAATGGTGCTGGCTACGTACCATTCCTGTTTCTTCTTTCAGGATCTGATGCGGCGGATACGGCTGTCGATTGAGCAGGGGAGATTCGAGGCGTTTCGGAAAGAGTTTTTGGAAAGGTATATTCCGCGCGGGGAAGATGGGAATGGGCGGACGGAGTAACATAGTAACGCCCACACCACGGATTCCAGGATTGGGCCATTGGTTTATGGGATAAGTGACCATGTCAACTAGTACTGAATTAATCAGACAGCGTTTTAGTGCCATTCGGTGGCATGATTCCGAATTATTAAATTTTAGGACCGAGCGCCTTGATGATGAGGAACGAATAGTGATGTCACTTTCCATGCTATTTGAGAGTGACAAGTGGATACACAGTCCAGCAATTCTGACGTTCTTGAGATGCAACAGTATCAAGTTGGATGTCGATCTTGAGAACAAGAAATATTGCGCAGATCACATTTTTCTAGCAGAAGTTATTGATTCATCTAATTGGAAAGCGGAACTAGCGATAGCAGATCCCCATCACGACTACAGCGCCTACTTGCATTTTCGAATTGAATTGTGTGCGCCGTCTGGTACGATTGAAGTACTGGCTGAAGATTTTGAACTGGTGAAAGTTGTGACTCCGTTAGAGCGATAAGCCTAGCTCCGGGGACGGTGTACTAACTGACCGAACTATTCCCATCATTTTCTGTATTTGTATCGATGGCAAGGCCCCGGATCGGCGGCGCGATCCGCCGTGGGCGGCCGCGCCTTGTCCGGGGTGACACGGGGGTAAAATTGCAAAAAATGTGAGGATGTCGGGACCGCCGGGGTCGCCGCCCTACAACTACACTCTCACCATCACCCGCATATAGGTGGCAGATATCGAGACGCCGCCATTGGAAGAGCTGTTCTGCTCTTTGGCCAGCGCGACCAATTGCTGATGCAGTTCTTTCTCAGTTCCATTTTTCTGGGCGGCCTCAAAGGCATTCATCGTCGGGCCGTAATATTGCCGAAAATTGTCGATGAATTCCTCCGGTGAGGCCGACGAAATGAACTGGTACTTGTCTCTCTCCATCGTCACATTTTCAGCCGAAACACCCGCCTGTTCAAAGCGCTCTACAATATGCGACTCCATTCCCCAGGTCATCGGGCTGATGAAGCCTTCCGGCGGTGGGGGAGTGTAGGACGAACTGATCTTTAGAAGTTGTGATACAAATGATGTCGGGTCGTTGGGAATCCAGTTGCCCATCAGGATTTGTCCGCCCGAACGGGTGACGCGAACCATCTCGCGGGCGACATCAAATGGCCTTGGCGCGAACATGGCGCCGAAAACTGACACCGTCATATCGAAAGAGTCGTCATCGACACCCTGTAGATTGCTGGCGTCGCCTTCATGAAACGACAATTTCCCAAGCGCCAGTTGGCTCGCACGTTTCTTCCCGGCCTCAACCAGATTGCGTGCGATATCGATCCCGATTACTTCAGCGCCGCGCTGTGCGATCGGCACTGCGGTGGTGCCGTCGCCACACCCCAGATCCAATACTCTGGCCGGCAACTGAAGGGGGAGTGACCGAGCGATCTGTTCACCCGATTCGCGCATGGTTGCGGCGATTCTGGTGAAGTCTCCCTTTTCCCACAAAGCCTTGTTAGGATTATTCATGTAAACTCCATCGTAACTATGTAGTGAATCTCGCTTGTGTCCGGCAAC
>JBGAWZ010000203.1:0-6337 GCA_044227335.1 Candidatus Zixiibacteriota bacterium
CTGAGATTACCGATAATCAATTATATATCATTAAGTTAAAAGGAATTTTGTGCCCCCGTTTTCAGAACTGAAGCGAAATAGAACCTGTGGACAGCTTCGCGTAGCCGATATCGGCGCCGAGGTCCGGCTAAACGGCTGGGTAAATTCATATCGAAATCTTGGTGGGGTGCTCTTCCTGGATCTGCGTGATCGGTACGGAATCACGCAGGTAACCCTCGATCCCAAACAACTGGATCCGCACCAGTTCGCCGAGGCTGATCGCTCGCGCTCGGAATTTGTTGTCGCGGTACGTGGAGTGGTACAGCATCGCCCCGAAGGCACGACCAATTCAAAGTTGTTGACCGGAGAAATAGAAGTCGCGGCTCGTGAGTTTTACATACTCTCTGAATCCAAAACCCCACCATTTGAAATTGCCGACACCGCCATCGCCAACGAACTGCTCCGCCTTGAATTTCGATATCTCGATCTGAGACGCAAACCGCTCCAGGAGAATATGCGTATCCGGCACGAAGTCGCCCTGGCGGTTCGCAATTATCTGTCGAGTGTCGGATTCTATGAAATCGAGACACCCTTGTTAATTCGATCCACGCCGGAAGGAGCGCGCGACTATGTAGTGCCGAGCCGGGTGCAGAAAGGAAAATTCTACGCACTGCCGCAATCGCCGCAATTGCTAAAGCAGATTTTGATGGTCTCCGGTTATGATAAATATTTCCAGTTGGCGCGATGCCTGCGCGACGAAGACCTTCGTGCCGATCGTCAGCCGGAACACACTCAGATCGATTTGGAAATGTCGTACGTGACCCCCGAGGATGTTTGGACAACAGTCGAGGGGATGGTAAAGGACCTCTTCGCCAAAGTTCTCGGAGTCTCGATCGAAACACCGTTCCCTCGCTTAAGCTACGACGAAGTCATGAACCGATGGGGAATCGACAAGCCCGACCTTCGCTTTGGTATGGAGATCTGTGACCTCACTGAAATCGCCGGCCAGTCGGGATTCAAAGTGTTTGTCGAAAATGTCGCCGCCGGCGGAGTGGTGAAGGGGATTGTGCTCAAAGGAGGCGGCTCGTACTCACGTAAGCAGGTTGACGATCTGACCGAGAAAGCCAAGTCGCTCGGGGCAGGTGGGCTTGCGTATGTCCTGCGCACCGACACCGAAGACAAGTCACCGATACAGAAATTCATCGGTGAAGATAATTTGAAAGCCCTCTGCGCCAAGGCCGGCGCAGACAAAGGCGACGCACTCTTCATTGTTTCAGACAAAAAACTCAAGACGGAAACAATCCTCGGGCAGTTGCGGCTCGGGCTTGGTCGCGAACACAAATTGATGAAACCCGGCGAGTTCAAGTGTCTTTGGGTAACGCAATTCCCGATGTTCGATTTCAACGACGAAGCCGGGCGATTCGACGCCATGCACAACATTGTGTCGCATCCGCGGTTTGAGGATTTGTCTTTGATCGACGAAGGTTTTTCCTGCAAATTAGCCGGTACCGACCTGGAACATCCCTGGCGCAAAGCTCGGGCTCTGCAATACGACATTGTGGTGAACGGATGGGAAATCGGTTCTGGCGGCCAGCGGATCAATCGGCGAGATTTGCAGGAAAAGATCTTATCGATACTCGGAATTGACAATCAGCGCGCCGACCGGATGTTCGGTTTTCTGCTCAGGGCGCTCGAATATGGGGCGCCACCCCATGCCGGTATCGGGATGGGATTAGACCGGCTCGTTACGCTCATGGTTGGCACCGATTCGATCCGCGATGTTATCGCCTTTCCAAAAACGGCGCAGGCGATATCGCTCATGGACAGCTCGCCCTCGCCAATTGAGCAGGATCAGCTCGACGAGCTCGGTTTGGTGATCAAGGGAGAATAAGCGGCAAGGATCGCCATGGCTAATTCGCATACAGAAATCGCCAACAAGACATTCTCGGTTGAAGGAATCGATCAAAGGCTCTTGTTTGGGCAGGCCGATTCGTTCCTTCGGATCATCGAGTCGCGTTTCGACGCCCATATAGTGGCTCGTGGCGACCGGGTGATGATCGAGGGTTCGGCCAAGTCAGTCGATCAAGTGTTCCAACTGCTGACTGATCTGGTCAAACGGCTCAGCCGAGGCGACTATATCACCGATCAGTATCTCAACTACGCCATTTCGATGGTCTTGGAAAATGGTCAAGGGCCTGCCGAGAGCATCTCCACCGAAGCGCTCTTAACCAGCGCGCTCAAAAAGGCAATCAAGCCCAAAACCATCGGCCAGACTCGGTATGTCGAAGCGGTCGACAAGCGCGATATCGTCTTCGCGATCGGACCAGCCGGAACCGGGAAAACCTATCTCGCGGTCGCCATGGCGGTGGCAGAGTTGAAAGCCAAAAGGGTCAATCGAATTGTCTTCACCCGTCCGGCGGTCGAAGCAGGGGAGTCGCTTGGATTTTTGCCCGGCGATATCCGGGCCAAAGTCGATCCGTATCTGCGGCCGGTCTACGATGCTCTGTACGACATGATGCAACCGGACAAAATTCGTGGCCTGCTGGAAGTCGGTATTATCGAAATCGCGCCCCTCGCCTTTATGCGTGGCCGCACGCTCAACGAAGCCTTTGTAGTGCTTGATGAAGCCCAGAACACTACCAGCGCCCAGATGAAGATGTTTCTTACCCGCATCGGTGAAAAATCCAAAGCCGTAATCACCGGCGACATAACGCAGATTGACCTGCCAGACAAGCATACCTCGGGACTGGTCAAAGTTCAGAAGATTCTCTCAGGAATCGAGGGGATCGAATTTGTATATCTGACCGAAAAAGATGTCATCAGGCACCGGCTGGTACAGAGCATCATCAAAGCGTACGAGCGCCACGAGACGACCCGGCGGAAACAATAGCGCGCGCGAGCCGCTGTATGTTTACTATTCTACGAAAAGCCAAGCGGAGCATTAAACGGCTTCTGAAAGTTCAGACCGGAAGTCGCCAGCGGACCGAATTGAGCAAAGGGTCATTGGCGGTCAAGTACCTTGTGCTCGCGCTCGCCGCCACTGTCGTCGGTGTATTGTACCCTTCCCGAAATGAGATACTGCCACTCGATGTCCCAAGGGTGGGGGCGATTTCCTCAGACAACATAATTGCGCCATTTCCAATTGTCGTTCAGAAATCAGCCCGTGAACTGGAAGATGAACGCAACCTCTTCTCAGCTCAAGTGCCGCTTGTCTTGGACGAAGACTCCCTCGTTTCCTCTTCGGTCTTGGCGCAACTTGAGCACTTTGTCGCTTCCACCGACTCGGCACGCCGCATTTCATCCACGGGCAGTTCTCACGCAACCGACAAAGCTGACCTTTTTGCAGGCAAGTTTCCAGCGTACAGTCGCTCAGTGATCGAAACGGCGCTCTTGGCCTCGACCGACCTTGAGAAACTCGCTACAGTTCTCAGGCAGACACTCGCACTGGAAATCTATCAAATCGGTGTTGTGCGGCATATGTCCGATTTGCCGGATATCACGAACAAGACTGTGATCGTGCGTCGGGGCGAAAAAGAACTGCTTTACCCGCGCTCCCGCATCATTGACCTCGCTTTGGCGAACGCACATTTGCTCACGGCGCTCAACAAGTGGTCGGCGACCGACCCCATTGACGTGGAATTCTATTACCTGGTAGGCCGGGGCGTTATTCAGCCAAATCTTCGTGTCAATATGGATGAATACAACAAACGGTTGACGGAAGAACTCAATGCGATTCCCCGAGTAAGCGATTCAGTCGGCGCCGGCGATATCATCGTGATGGCCAATCAGCGGGTGGGAGAACGTGAGGCGGCCCTGCTGGCACATATGGCTCGTGTGGAGCGAAGTCGCGCCGAAGAGAGTGGCCTTTTGGCAATCATCTTTCCCTATGTGACTCGGATTTTGCTGGTCGCGATTGTACTGGGTGTCCTGTACTTGTTCCTGTCGCATTTTCGACCTGAGATATTTGCGTCGAACCAGAAACTGGTGGCGATTTTCGGCGTGCTCGGGTTGCAACTGGTTTGTATCCACCTTGCGGAGTTATTTGAAACGTCGTCTATTTATGTCTATCCCGTCGCCATTTTACCTGTGATGATTTCAGTGCTATTCGATGCTGAAGTTGGTCTGTTCGGGACGGTAGTTCTTTCGCTTTTGCTTGGAGTGACACACCAGTTTGATTTTTCAATAGCCCTGATGACCACCGCCATCGGTGTGCCGGCTTGTTTCGCCTCCCGGGGTGTCAGGCGACGCGGCCACTTTTACCGAATACTCTTTCTGTTGATGGCATCGTATGCCGCTTACATACTGGTTTTTGAATCGCTCAGTATTTTCCCGTCAGAAGAATTATTCACCGAGGTTGTCTACGGAGTCGCCTCAGCTCTGTTCTCTATCGGGCTGATCCTCTTTCTCTTGCCGATATTCGAGTCTGTCTTCAGCATCACCACCGACATCACGCTCTTGGAGCTTTCAGATCTGAATCACCCACTCGAAATTCCGGAGTACTTTGTGGAAAACCAGCTCGGAATTAAGTCGCGGCATGACACCCTGTCGCCGTCGATGTCGGCAATGGTCCTAAGCTCCCATGTCAAGCGGGGGAGAATGCTGGGCGAAGAGGCCGATATCCCAGATGACGTCCTCAATTTCATCGAAGAACACCACGGCACCATGGTGATGAAGTACTTCTACAGCAAAGCGATCGAACAAGGCGCCGATGTATCCGCGATTGATAAGTTTCGCTATCCCGGCCCCAAGCCTCAGATACGGGAGACCGGTATTGCCATGTTGGCCGACGCAGTGGAAGCGGCCAGCCGCACCCTCGACGATCCCAAGCCGGCGCGCATCGACGCCCTCATTCAGCGAATCATCAATGAGCGGTTTCAATCGGGAGAATTGGAGGAGTGTCCGCTGACTCTTCGCGACCTGGCCAAAATCAAAGAAGCATTTGTGCACGCAGTGATTGCCTCGTTCCATCAGCGCGTTCATTATCCGAAGAAAGATGCGGTATCGTAATGCTTCGCCTCGCTGTTTTTAAAACAACTCCGGTGCGCGTGCCGATTTCTCGTTTGCGGAACTTGTTTTCGCGTGTCGTGAAGAGCGAGGCACACAAGACAGATGAGGGAGTGGTCAACCTGATATTCACCAGCGACCGACGTATGCGGGAGCTTAATCACGCGCATCGGCACAAAGACAAGCCGACTGATGTTCTTTCGTTCAATGTGGATCGACCGGAGTCGCGAGACGCGGTATTCGGGGAAATCTATATTTCCACCCAGACCGCCGCGCGGCAGGCGGCAGACTACCACGGGACACTCGCTGAAGAGTATTTACGTTTGACCTGCCACGGACTTTTGCATCTCTTCGGATATGACCACCAAAGACCGAGCGAGTCGCGTGTGATGAAATCCCTAGAGTCGCGATATTTAGGAGCGGGCCGATAAGTATGCAATTTGTTTTTCCAGCGGTGGTGATCGTGGCGGCGTATGTCTCCGCGTATATTGTCTCGGTGTACGCGACCGCCATGTACATCGATGCCGAGGAGCTGGAGTCGCTCTTCCCGAATTTGTCACGGCGCCGTCGGCAGTTGTTCGAACGTATTACCGAGGACCCTCGGGTCTTCATGCAAATTGCGGCGGTGTATAAGTCGTTTGCGCTGGCGGTCGTGGCAGGATCCCTCTATTTCATGTTCGACGGCTCCGATCCCGAAACAGTTCTGCAAGCTCATCTTCGATTTGTGGTCGCGTTGGTAGCCGGCTGGTTTATTTTCGTCATCATAGTGGAATATCTGCCCCGGTTGTCTTCCCGGACGGTCTTCGGACCTCGAACACTGGGAGCATTTTGGCTGATAGTGCTTATCTATATCATTTTTTCGCCGCTGGTCAATCTTTACCGCAGGTCGCTGGCTCGCTCAAGTGTCGCCGACAAAGTCTCTGAAGAGGACAAAGAAGAAATTGTTGAAAGAGCGATTGAGTCGCTGGCCGACCATGCCGGGATAGGGGAAGCGCTCGTCGAAGAGGACGAGAAAGAGATGATCGGGCAGATATTCCGGCTCGACCAGACTACGGTCCGCGAGATCATGGTCCCGCGGATTGACATGATCGCCATCGAAAAAGCATCGAGTTTCGCCGCGATTCGTGAGTTGGTCAAGCGCGATGGCCACTCACGCTACCCAGTCTACGATGGCACGATCGATAAAATCGCCGGGCTACTCTATGTGAAAGATATCTTTAACAATATGCCACTGCCAGGCGAGACTTTTGAGATCAATCGGTACTTGCGGCCGCCATTTCTCATTCCGGAGTCCAAAATCATCGGCGAACTCCTGAAGGAATTCAAGTCGAACAAACGCCATATTGCCATTGTC
>JBGAWZ010000204.1:0-4403 GCA_044227335.1 Candidatus Zixiibacteriota bacterium
AAAAACATCTGACGCACCAACGCTATCGAACCCATGAGCGAACGGGGGTAGTCCTGGGTCGATGTCCCTTTATCAAACGACGCTGTCTGCCAGGAATAGGGCCGGATTATTTGGTCATTGGGGAGACCCTTGCCAAGTAGCGCGACAAACGAGCGACCTCGAAAGACGCCGTCCATTTTTGTCGACTGTGCGACCGTGATACCCTGTTTGAGTAGTTCCGTTGCGGCGTCGCTATCCGGCTGGAACGATTCGACCCAGTTTTTCTCCGCGTGAAGCGCATCGTTCCATGCGTTACAACCAACCCGTTTCCCTTCAAGTTGCGGTCCGCGATCTCCACCCCAGCCGCGTCCTCCGCGCTGGTCATCTTTGGGCAGGCCGTAGGTAGTGTACGGATCGATCAGGCCGGGATACACAGTCTTTCCCGACAGGTCGATAACCGTAGCGCCGCTAGGTATTGCGGCACCCACACCGACAGCCAGGACTTTGCCATCGCTGATGACCAGCGTGGCATTGTCAAAAGTTTGTGTTGGCGACACGACAATCCGCGCGTGTGTGAACGCTTTGATTGTCGGCGTCTTGGTACGTATTCCGTTGGGTGGTGTGGTTTGTGCTACCGCCAGTCCCGCCAGAACGATCGTGAGGATTCCGGGGAGTGTTTTCATACCCCTGTAGATAATGTGGGTATGGGCGAAAAGCAACGGGGCGAGCTGAAAAATGGACCGGGACTTACTCCTTGTCCGGGTGCGACCCGGATGACTTAGTGATCAGGCTGAAGTTCCGGTATTGAGACAAACTGGCTCAGCGAGCCGGGATTGGCCAGTGATTCGCGATTAGGGACATCCTTGCCGTGGACAATACGGGCAACCGCTACTTCGACCTTCTTGCCGTTGAGTGTGCGGGGGACCTCGGTGATCGGCAGAATCAGCGAAGGCACATGGCGCGGAGTGGTGGCGACCAAAATCGTTTGTCGAATCTTGTCGCGAAGCGGATCGTCCAGCGTGATACCGGGCTTTGTTACCACAAATAGCACGACCCGGACATCATTCCCCCACTGCTGACCGATGACGACTGAGTCCTCGATCTCCTCCATCCCCTCAACCGGGTTGTAAATTTCTGCAGTCCCAATCCGCACACCGCCCGGGTTGAGCGTCGCGTCGGAGCGGCCGTAGACAATCACACCGCCACTATCCGTAAGTTTGACCAGGTCACCGTGACGCCAGACACCGGGGAAGTCTTCAAAATAAGCGTTCTTGTACCGGGCGTCGTCGGGGTCGTTCCAGAATCCGACCGGCATCGACGGAAACGGCGCGGAGCAAACCAGCTCGCCCACTTCGCCTACGATGGACCGTCCTGCCGAGTCGTACACTTCGACTTTCATGCCCAGCCCTCGGCACTGAATCTCTTCCGATCTAACCGGCAAGAGTGGATTGCCGAGCATAAAGCAGGATATGATATCGGTGCCACCGGAAATAGAAGAGAGCTGAAGATCAGCTTTGACATGTCTGTACACCCACGAGAAATTCTCGGCTGACAGGGGAGAGCCGGTCGAAAGAACTGTGCGAAGCGTGCTCAGATGAAATTGCCTTTTCGGATTGATCCCGGCCTGTTGACAAGCGGTCAGAAAACGTGGCGACGTGCCAAAGATCGACACGCGCTCGTCATCGATAGCTCGCCAAAGTACCTTGAGATCGGGATAACTGGGGGAGCCGTCGTAGAGAAAGACAGTCGCGCCGACCATGAGCGATGAGACCAGCCAGTTCCACATCATCCACCCGCAGGTTGTATAGTAAAAAACGACGTCTTCGCGGCAGACATCGGTATGCAGAACCAATTCTTTGTAATGCTGTAAGAGTGTTCCCCCTGCGCAATGGACGATGCACTTGGGCGCGCCGGTAGTGCCTGACGAATACATGATATAGACCGGATGATCAAAACTGCGGTCGACAAAATCTATTTCAGTGGCGTCGGATTCCATAAAGTTCGCCCAGCTCTGCGATTTGGGAGCGAATGCGGCTCGACCGTCGGCCAGGTGCGGGACAATCACAACTGTCTCGATCGACGGAATCTTCTCGACCATGTGGCGCACCCGGTCAATACTGTCAAACTCTTTTCCATTGTATCGGTAGCCGTCGACTGCGAATAGAACTTTCGGTTCGATCTGCCCAAAACGATCGAGCACGCCAGCGACGCCGAAATCGGGGGAGCAGGAGGACCATACCGCTCCTAAACTCGTAGCGGCAAGCATTGCAATAACCGTTTCAGGCACATTTGGCAAAAATCCGGCTACTCTGTCGCCGGCAGAAACACCACACTTGCGTAATCCATCCGCACAGGCCGCCACTTGTTTGTAAAGTTGAGCATATGTCAGTCGCACAGGCGGGCGATTTTCGGCCCACGAGACAATGGCAAGACTGTCATCGCGAAACCTAAGCAGATTGCGAGCGAAATTCAGCGTTGCGCCATCAAACCATTTGGCGCCGGGCATGACCGGGTTGGTCAGCACGGTTTCATATGGTGCAGTGTGAACTACACCTGAAATTTTCCAGATGAGTTCCCAGAAACCGACAATATCGTGAATCGACCAGTCATAGACTTCATCGTAGGAGCGAAACTCCTTGCCGGTGACATTGCGTACCAGCTCGATGAACTTGGTCATGTTGGCCGAGGCGGTGCGTTCTTCGGTCGGCGACCAGAGCGGCCGCTTGCGGGTGCGGGTCGGAGCCGGTTGTTTTCTGCGGGGCGGCATGGTCAATCGGAGAGTTGTTCCGCAACGAGTGCGGCTTTAAAGCCAAACGAAACATCGCCGCAGTCCAGCGCGCACTTTGCGGCGGCGATTGCCATGCGCGAGGCCTGTTCACGGTCGGTTGTGGCTGTCCGTAGCGCCACACCGAGCATTTTGTCGTACTCGCGGGAGTATTCAAATTGTTCAAATGCCTCATTGCCGCCGTCCTGTGGCGGAGTTGTAGAACGAAACAAAGCAACCTCCTTGTCGCTTGGTATCTGTTCGGTATTGCCAAGTTGCCCGAGATTGTTTCCAGTAAGAATGTCAGACTCTCGAACGAATTTGGGGAGTGCATCGACGCCGATGCCGCGTGTCTGTATCGGCTTTCTCACAGTAAATATTGCTGGTCCCGATGCCCGGCAATAATAATCACCCCCCATACGCGCAACTAAATCGAATCGATCGGGAGGAATGACCCCGCCTTCCATGGCGCCGTCGGCGACGTGAAATTTGAGAACATCGCATATAACCAGATTCCCGGAGCCATTGGCCTCGCCCAGCGAAATAATCTGCCTGACTTTGCATTCCATCTGAAAGGGGGACTCTGCCACTCTTGGCGGGCGTACCAGATCAGATGGCACCGGTGTCAGTCCAGATTTGAGAAACTCATCGACATCGGGTGGGTACTCGCTCGACGCCAGACTGACCTGCTGGACCATTGCGTAGGTAACCGATTGTATCACACACTCGCCGGTGGCCTTGAGATTCTGCAGGGTGTCCTTGGTCGAACCATCGCGGATTCTTCGTGCCGGTGAAAATGCAACAGTCGGGGGATTGGCGCCAAAAGCGTTAAAAAACGAAAAAGGGGAGAGATTGCGCACGCCATCAGCCGAAAGAGTTGAAGCAAGCGCTATCGGGCGCGGACCGACGCCACCAAGGAGTAATTGCTGGATTTCAGTAACAGGAATATCGCCGGGCAGAATATGGCGCATGGCCGGTTACCCTTTGACGAGCTTCTTTTTCGCCAGAATCGAATAGTCGGGTTCAGCTTTGACAATACGATTGCTTAATTTGCCCAGGCCGGTAATTTCAAGTTCGATAGAGTCGCCGTTTTGAAGCCAAACCGGAGTGTGCGTTTCTCCGCGTTCTTTGGCCTGGAGCGCCCAGGTACCGTTCAGCTCCAAGTAACAGCCGGTGCCAACAGTCCCCGAACCGATGATATCTCCAGGGTAAAGCTGTACACCGTAGCTGGCCCGCTCGATCAGTTCGGCGAAAGTCCAGTTCATATCTTTGAGATTTCCATCGGATATCTGTTTGCCGTTGTGTGAGGCGGTCATACGGAGATCGTAGGTATTGCCAAATTCAGTCGGGATCCGGTATTGCTCAAGTTCGTCGGGTGTGACCAACCAGGGGCCGACCGAGGTCGCAAAATCTTTTCCTTTGGCCGGACCGAGACTCAGGAGCATCTCTTCCATCTGAAGGACCCGCGCCGACAGATCATTCATGATCATGAATCCGGCGATGTGCGAGTCGGCTGATTTAGACGAGATATTCTTGCCGCCGACACCAATGACAACCGCGCATTCAAGTTCAAAGTCGAGCTTCTGAAGATGGTCGGCCTCAACTTGGACATCACCTTCACCGCAGACTGTGTGATGATTGGTAAAATAGAAAACTGGAT
>JBGAWZ010000205.1:0-4400 GCA_044227335.1 Candidatus Zixiibacteriota bacterium
TCGGAATCCGGCGCCGTAATCTGTGTCTTGTCGTTTTCAACCGGCATCTCTTACCTCTTAACCTTCGTAGCCGCGGCTGTTTGCTATCCGTTTCATTCAGCCGTTTTGCTTTCGATTGTGGTTGTGGGGGTGATTAGCCCCCACGACCTCTTTCAGTTCACCTATCGTTTCAGATTCACCAGTTCGTCGAGCATATTGTCCGACGTCGTGATAATCCGTGCATTGGCCTGAAAACCGCGCTGAGCGGTGATCATGCTCGTGAATTCCTGGGCGATATCGACCGCGGAGGACTCAAGCGCCCCCGAAGTGATCGTGCCGGCGACCGTCTGTCCGGCGACACCGGCTACGGCGTCACCAGAGTTCGGCGACGGCTGATAGAATGACCGACCAGACTTGCGAAGGCCGGCCTGGTTGGTAAAATCAGCCACCATGATCTGCGCCAGTAGGCGCGTCACACCGTTTGAGAAGATGCCCGAGATATTTCCGCCGTCGTCGATTGAGACTTTCTGCAGAATACCCAGACCGTATCCGTCCTGCCCGATGATCGCGGCAGTGTGCGTGCCGGAGGCGAAACCGGTAAGACCGTCGAATTCGCCGATCGTTCCGGAGTCAAGGCGAATTTGCATCGCCGAGGCGCCATTGTTCGGATCGATAGTCACTGCGGTCGCGCCGCCGAAATAGTTAAAGGCGTTGAGCGAACCGTCGGAGTTGAACTGCACAAAGCCGGTGCGACCACTGGACACTGTTTCGTTGCCGGTGGTCGAAACCTGCCACTCCCAGCGATTGGGAATGACCGACTTGAAGAATTCAATCGACATCGTGTGCCGTCCGCCCTGCGAATCATAGGCCGCGATTGATGCGGCGTGCAAAGTCGGCGCGGTGGTAACAACCAGCGGATTACCGCCCGTCGCCGCGATGCCTGTTGAACTTTTGATTTCAACGCCGCCACCACCCAGGCCGGTAAGCCCGGTGACCAGGCCGGTGATGTTGTCAAACGACAAGCCCAAATTGGTAGTGATGGGGCCGGCCGCCTGACCATATCCGCGATCGGGCATAAATGAATCGGTGGCCTGCAAAGTTGAAGCGGCGCCGCCGGCTGAAGTCAGCGCGGTACCATTCAGACCAAAGAGCACACCAATAATGTTTCCGGTTGTGGCCGGAGCCGCACCGGTTGCATTGTTGGCGCCAACTGTCGAAGTGAAGGAATAGTCCGAAGGCGCGCCAGCTTTGGTGCGCGTGATCTCGATTTGTCCGCCAACCAAATCTGCCTTCAGGCCCTGAATCTGATTGATGGCGTTAAGCACATCCTGAACGGTTGAATTGGCGTGCAGTCCGGCGATGGTCTGAATCGAGGCGCCATCGACGCCGAATCCAAATCCGGTAAAGTCGGTGACTCCAAGATTGCCAAGGGTCATATTCAGACCGAGCGGGCCGACAAAACTGCCGGTGCCGTCGTTACCCACGTTGGTGCCGGTGTATGAAGCGTTGAGCGCCTGCACGCCGGTGATAGTCACCGTGTGAACACCGCCTACGCCATTAGTGGCTTGACCAGCCGCCGACGCGACACCGGAATTTCCGGCAGAGGTCAATGTGGCGTCGGAATCAGTAGCCGAGGCATCGAGGTTATTGGCAATCGACACGATCTGCGTGGCACGCGCCGGATCCTGCTGACCAAACGGCAAAGTGATATTGCCCATAGTTGCCAGCGACGGAATGACGCCGGAGCTGTCAGCCATCTTTCCCTGCACAAACAAACCGGTGGCCGGATCAACCAGATTGGAGTTGCCGTCGAATCCGAAGGCGCCCGCTCTGGAATAAAACCGGTTGCCGTTGTTATCGCCGAGAATGAAAAAACCCGAGCCCTGGATCGCCAGATCGGTGATCTGGCCGGTCGTTTCCAGTCCGCCCTGAATAAACAGGTTGTCGATCGCCGACACCTGCATTCCAAGTCCGACCTGGAGTGAATTGGTTCCGCCGGTTACCGCATTGGGGCGACCAGCGCCCTTGAATGTCTGTACCAACGCTTCCTGGAAATTGACGCGACCCGGCTTGTAGCCGATAGTGTTGATATTGGCGATGTTGTCGCCGATCACGTTCATCTTGAGCTGGTGGTTCTTAAGTCCCGATACGCCAGCGTAAAGCGATGCCATCATAGCTCGCTACCTCCCATGCATTCATGCAAGGTCTCCCCATCTCTGATGGAGTCCAACCCTGTACTTTGGTTAATGTGTCTCATGTTATTTGCTTTCAATTATTCACTTTCAGATGATGACTGCCGAGTCGATCGAGGTCACGATGCCGTCCTTGAGATTGTCACGCTCAAACGCGGTGATAACCGTGCGGTTCTTCACCGACACTACCAGTGCGGCATCGTCGGTAAGCACGAGTGTCTCTTTGGATCCCTTGGCGGCGGCTTTGTCGATCGCATCGGCCAAACGGTTCAGTTTTTCCGGTCCGAGCGTGATACCGCGAGAAAAGAGGCGTTCGCTGGCATGTTTGGAAAACGAAACATTGCGGTCACCGGCCAACTCGCGCGAGAACATTTCTTTGAACGACGTCTCTTTGGTTTGTCCGGGCGCTGTGGACGACGATGTCCTGCGCTCAGCGATCTTGAGTAGATCAACCGGTCGCTGGTAATTGTTAATGCGCTGTGCGCCGCCTATGTTGAGATCTTTAGCCATTATCGTTACGCCTCAAACGTTCCCGGTTCACCGACACCTAAGACATCGCCAAGGCCAACCTGCAGGCCATTGACCATCAGATAGGCCGAGCCGTCTTTGTAGATAATCTGTTTGACTACGCCAACCAGATTAAGCGAGGCCTTCACGCTCGCGCCACCGGATGATTTGGCGGTAACTGACACTGTGTACGTACCTGCGGCAGAGCGATTGCCCAAATTGTCTTTGCCGTCCCAGACGATTTGTCCTGCGCCGGCGGGGAGATTGTCGGCGTCGATCGTGCGGATTGTTTCGCCGGCGGCATTCTTGATCACGAAAGTTGCGGTCGAGGCCGCCCCGTCGAGTGTGAAATTGATCGACGGCTTATTGCTTGCATCGAGACTGATATCGCTGAACTGGGCCTTGACTTCTTTTCCGATCAGGCCGGAGGCTAACACGTTATTCATGCCCTGCGACTGAATCAGGCTGAGTTGATTCTGTTGCGCGATGCCGTCGGCGATATTTCCCATCTGCTCAAGCGAGGAGAACTGGGCCAGTTCCGCGACAAAGCTCTCATCGTCCATCGGCTTGAGGGGGTCCTGATTCTGGAGTTGGCTCACCAGCAGTTTCAAGAAGTCGTCTTTCCCGAGCTGTTGCATCGAGCCGGAAGCGATAGCGTTGCCGTTGGTATCTGTGCGAACCGGTGAAATGAATGACATCTTGATATCTCCTACGCGAAAATGTTCACACCCTGTGAGCCGACATATTGCGCCACACCTACGGGCGCTGATATCGCCGAGACATATTCAGCGGCGCGATATTCATTTGAGAAAAATGGCGTGTGCGAAGTTGCCTGATGTTGCCATTGACCCTGGCCGTGATTGAATTGCCCGCGAGCGTGACCACCGGAAAGCGAGACGCCGATATGGTCAACTTTGATTCCGGCCTGCGCCAATTGATCCTGCAATTTATCGAGAGACTTTTCGATAGCGGTCTGCGCGAGTGGCGAATCCACGGTTACGCGGGCAGAGAGTCCGTCGCCGCTCCAATTCAAGTTGAGCCGCGCCGGTCCGAGATGCTCGGGGTGTATCTTGAGTAGAACAGTCTTGCCGCCCGGTGTGAGCGACTGCTCAATCTGGTCGGGCAAAGTGAATCTGACTGTGCCAAATTCAACCCGTTCGCCGCTCTGACTAATCGTAGTCTTCATTCCCTGAGAAAATGCAGTGACCGGGGCCTTGCCATCGCCGGGCGTACTTGTGGTCACACCCGTTTCAGTTGTTTCAAAAGGCAGAGACATCATATTGGAATCATCGCCGGACAACATGCGCGGTACACGCACAACCGGTCTGATTGCAACAGTTGGAGTCGGCAGACCGAATTCGAGGGGTGAACCTGACCCGCCGCTCTCTTTGATATTTGTCTTAGTGAGACGGTTGCCAGGATTGCTCAACCGAAATGCCTTGATTTCCGACTGCGGCAAACTGATTTCTATGCCGGCGCCAATCTGCGGAGTGGCGGAAAAAGTCAGTTTGAGCGGACTGCCCGTATGGGTCGCGGAAGGCGACGACTCTACTTTGAGCTCTGTGAGCTGTAGCTTATCAAATAGCGAAGAGAGTTCGAGATTCTTGGATGAATCTCCGTTTACTGGCACGCGGTTGCCAGGCACAGAATTTCGGTTCACGGTGCCAGGAATTGAGTTAGTACCTTGCAAAAGCTCCTCAAGCGGCAGACTTACCCGAATGG
>JBGAWZ010000206.1:0-4362 GCA_044227335.1 Candidatus Zixiibacteriota bacterium
GTTTGATGAAGTGCTCACCGCGATCCAAAACGTACAGGGCATTCAGGATGTCCACGATCTCCACATCTGGTCGCTCTCGTCTAATGAAATTGCGCTGTCCTGTCATGTCTGCTTAAGCGACAACGACTACCGCGACGGCATGGCCTTTATCAAATCGATCAACGATGTCCTTTCGTCGCGCTTCGGCATCGGTCACGCCACCATCCAACTGGAGCAGGCCGATTGCGCCCGCACCGATATCCTGTGCAAATACCACGAACACAAGTGAGGGGACGTCAGCAGACATTTCCACCCGAGACGCTTGAGGTCGAAGACCTCGCGTTCGACGGCAAGGCGGTGGCGCATCGCGACGGCAAAGTAATCTTTCTCGATGCCGGTCTCCCGGGAGAACAAGTAGTAGCACAAGTTACTCTCAGTAAGAAATCGTTTGATCTGGCGGCAGTGAAGGAAATCACCCGCAAATCGGCCGACCGCGTTCCGGCCCGTTGTGTGCATGTCGCCGAATGCGGCGGATGCAGTTGGCAGGACCTCGACTATTCCAAGCAACTTTTCTACAAACGCAAACAGGTAGTCGACTGTATCGAGCGAATCGGCGGCCTTGAGTCGGTCATCGTTCACGAGACAATCGGCTCGCCCGAGTTGTTCCATTACCGGAACAAGATGGAATTTTCGTTCGCGCCGACACACCACAACGGATTCTCGGTGGGCCTGCATCGCCGCGGGCATTTTGACGAAATCTTCGATCTGCAGAATTGTTGGATCGCGGGGGAGACTACCAACAAACTGGTTGACTGGTTTCGTAAGTTCATCGCCGAGAACTCGATTTCGGTCTACGATGTCCTTTCGTTCACCGGGTACGCGCGCTTTCTGCAGATAAGAGAAACAACCAACACCGGCCAGGTGATGGTCAATTTTGTGACCAACCTCGGCCCGATTCCAAATCGGGCGCACTTGATCGAAAGTCTGCAGACAGAATTTCCGCACGTTGTCACCCTGGTTCACAATCAGACCGGCAAGAAGGCCAATATCGCCGCTGGTGATATTGAACAAATTGCATTTGGCCCAGGGTTTGTCGAAGAGCGCCTGTTTGACTCTAGGTTCCGCATACGGGCGAATTCGTTTTTTCAAACCAACACCCGCCAGACTGAAACCCTGTATAAAACCGCCTTTGATATGCTCGCATTGCAAAATTCCGAGCGACTGCTCGACCTGTACTGTGGCATCGGATCAATCGGCATCCTGGCCGCCCCCCATGTGCGCGAGGTGGTAGGGGTGGAGTTGGTCGGCGATGCGATCAAAGCGGCTCGCGAAAACGCCGATATTAACACGGTGCACAATATCAGGTTTATTGAGGGCGACACCAAAGATGTGCTGGCGTCGCAGGTTGAGGCGGGGGATCAATTCGATGTCTTCATTGTCGACCCGCCCCGTGCCGGGATGCACCCCAAAGCGCTCAAACGAATTTTGGAACTTGCGCCGACCAAGCTCGGCTATATATCCTGCAATCCGGCCACGTTCGCGCGCGATGCCGCCGAAATTGTCCGGGCCGGGTACCGCCTCCCCGAGGTCCGTCCGATCGACATGTTTCCGCACACGAAACATATTGAACTGGTCGGCGTGTTCTTTCGTCAGTAAACAACAGGAGTTCAGATGACCGGCTTTCACAAGACCTGCCTTGTTGCGCTTTGCCTGCTTTCGGTTGCCTCGGTTGACGCCAAAACCAAATCCAAGAGCAAGGGTGGCCCGACTACTTTCCGCGAGATGTCTCTCCGGGTGATCGACACTCTCGAAGCAATCGATCCGGCGGCCGCCACCGAAATGGGAAGCCACGCGTACGACGCCAAGCTGGCCGATTACAGCGCCACGGGTGTGAGTAACGCGATTGGTGCTCTGACAAGACTTCAGACCAAGCTCAATTCCTACGATACAACCAATCTGAATGATCATGAACGGATCAATCGGCTTTTGCTTAATTCCAATCTGGATGTCGCTCTGCTCAATCTGAAACAGATACAATGGTACAAACGCTCGCCGTATTTGTACGTCGATCAGGCTATCGACGGCTTGTATTTCCCCATGCTTTCGCGCCACGCCACTTTGGGGGCCAAGATGGCGAGCATATTGGGCAGAGTGGGAGAGGTCCCCAAATTGTTCGCCACCGCTCAGCGTAACCTCAAGACGCCTCCGAAAGTTTGGATCGAGTCGGCAATCGACGGACTCAAGACAGGTCGTGATTTCTATAGAGCGGTGCAGAAACAATTGACAGACTCTTTTCCCGCTCGTACTGGAGAAATTTCCTCGACATTTGGTAAGGCGGTGGCCGCTATCGACGGCTACTCCGCGTTTCTTGGCAAACTTTCGCCCGGCCCGGACAATTCGTTTGCGATTGGCAAAGTCAATTACGACTACCTGCTGGCCCATCAGTATTTCATGCCGTACAATTCCGACTCGCTTTTGAAAATCGGTGACTCTCTGTTGAAGTCTGCTCAGGCTGAGTATGCCGAGTACAAAGACTTTGTCGACGCCAACAAACAGACGGGGCAGGACTCGGTCTATATCCCCAGAAATTTTACCCGGGCCGATCTTCTGGATTACTACAACTGGGAGGTTAACCAGGTCAGAATATTTCTGACCGCCAACGACATTATTACAATCCCCGATGACATCGCGCCCTGCAATGTGATTGAAACACCGACTTTTTTGCGGCCGATGATCGGCGGAATCGCCTACCAGCCGGCGGGACCGTTTGATGACAATCAAGTCGGGATGTTTTATGTCCGTCCGGTGCCGGATTCTCTTTCGCGCACTGAACTTGAGGCAAGGTACAGGTATGTGCACCGTCGCGGATTCAAAGGCTCGGTAGTACACGAGGCCTATCCGGGACACCATTTGCAGATGCAACTGGCCGGGCGGAATGTCGATCCGGTGCGCAAGTGGCAGATGAATAACCAGATTATCGAAGGATGGGCGCTCTATTGCGAGGACATGATGTATCAGGCCGGACTCTACGGCGATGAAGACCCGGCGCAATGGCTTGGAGTTCTGGGTGGCATACGCTTCCGTGCGGCGCGGATTGTCGCTGATATCAAACTGCACACCGGCCAGTTCACCTACGACCAGTGTGTGGCGTGGATGCAAAAGACGCTTGAATCGAAATCCGTTGCCGACTCCAATTACATCCGCACTGAAGTCCGCCGGTATACGCATGAACATACCCCGCCTTTGTGCTACCTGCCCGCCACGGGGTTGATTCAGCGACTCTACGACGCGTATGCCGAACGCGAGGGGGCGAGTTTTTCCGAAAAGGATTTCCACGACGCGTTGCTTTCTGAAGGCTCGATTCCGCCATCGCTGTTTTGGCGAATCTGGAAGCTCAAACCGGTGTCAACGGTCTTAGGTGGCGATAGACAGAAGTAGGGCAGGAGCCCTGTGCTCCTGCCGATGCAAAGTGGGTTTGCTTCCACGGTGGCGCGGAAGAACCCCTCACCTGTCGCTCCGTGACATCCTCTCCCAAGGGCAGAGGAATTTGTCTGCCGCTTCACATGTTTAACCGACGCTCATCCATCGTCATTGCGAGACGCGGCTTCTCAGACGCGGCGAAGCAATCTCGCCTCTTTCTGTAGGTCGAAATCCCTTGCCCCGCCGTAGGCGGGGTCGAGCGTCAGCGAGAGGTTTCGACAATTCCCCTAATACATTCGTCCGCCGAGCGGGGTGTCTTCGATTGGCGCTACCAACACCAGTCCTTCCCCCTCGCGCGGCACACCGAGCATCAGCACCTCAGACATGAATCCACCGATGTTCTTGGGCGGGAAATTCACGACACACAGGCACAAATGCCCCTGCAGTTGCTCGGGAGTGTAGCTGGTCTTGAACCGGGCCGAAGTCTGCTTGATACCTATCTCCGGCCCCAAATCGATTTTGAGTTTGTAGGCGGGCACACGGGCGCGCTCGAAATCAGCTACCTCGACAATCCGCCCAACGCGGATATCGACTTTCGAAAAGTCATTGTATGTCAGTTCGCTCATGCGGGCTAATATAGCCAATGCGTGACAGCGAATGAAAAGTAATATCCCGAGTCACGAAACTTTGCATTCGCAAAGTTAGGTTCTGCAGTAGTTTGATACTCTTGTAGCGACACCGTCAATGTGGTTGGTGCCGCCAACCTATAATTGATACCGATTGAGAACTCGGTCGCTTTAGAATCCCATCCATTACCGACGCGTATCGCATAGGGTATTGAGGCCGAGTCCCTGGCCACGGGAAGTCCGTCAAGAGGGCTCGGATTTCGTAGCCCGGCCATGTGTAGAAATGCGCTTGTCCGAGCATCAAATAAATACTTGCCCGCGCCGGACAGTCGATACC
>JBGAWZ010000207.1:0-4356 GCA_044227335.1 Candidatus Zixiibacteriota bacterium
GTGGGTGGTGAATAATCAGATCGTCATTCGCGATATCTCCAGCTTCGGGATGTCGTTTGACCACCGTCTTATCGACGGCCACACCGCCGTGCAATTTCTGCATATGGTGCACGAATTCCTGGCCGATCCGGCCCGGATGATGTTGCATCTTCGATAGGCATGGCGTTGGCGCGTCAAACTACATCGTTCGGCTGGCATCTACAACTTGGACAGGTCGACTACGAACGCACTCTGCAGTGGCAACGCGGATTGGTCAAGATGCGCCTGGAGGGGTTTGCGCGCGACACGATCATCACGGTGGAACATCCGCCGGTGGTGACGGTCGGCCGCGACGGTCACGCCGAAAATTACAAAGACCTTAAAGAACAACCGTTCTTTATCGAGAGGGGTGGCGATGTCACCTTTCATGGCCCCGGACAATTGGTTGTCTATTACATTTTCAATCTGGCCCGCCGCGGGCGCGATTTGCATAAATTTATGGATCAAGTGCAACAGGGGATAATTCAGGCGCTGGAGAAGTTCGACGTCCCTGCCAAATTGGGAGACCAGTATACCGGTGTTTGGGTAGGGGAGCGGAAGATCGCGTCGATCGGCGTGGCGGTCAAACACTGGGTGACATTTCACGGTTCAGCGATCAACCTGCACACCAACCTTGAAGAGTTTGCGAAAATAAACCCGTGCGGCCTCAATCCGTCGACTATGACCTCGGTCGAGCGGATTACCGGTCAGAAAGTTAAACTTGACGATTTCGCCCGGGTTTTGTTGGATAGTTATTCGAAGGTATTTGAAACCGATTTTACACCAATCGATTTGGACGCGCTGGCTGAGGATATCGAAAGCCAATCGGGTGGTCATCAGGTTTAAGGCGGTGACCGCTGTGCGAATTTCAGGAGGAACGCGATGGAACTGAAAGGCAAGGTCGCCTTTGTGTCGGGGGGAACCAGGGGAATCGGACTGTGTATCGCCGAAGGTCTCGCGGCCAGGGGAGCCGATGTTGTCCTCAACTACTTCAGGAGCCGTCAATCGGCCAACGAGGCGGTCGAGAAAATCAAGAGTTACGGCGTCGACTGTTACGCTCACCGAGCCAATATGGGCAACCACGATCAGTTGCCGGCGCTTTTTGACGGTATCAAAGAACGGTTCGGCAAGCTCGACATTCTCGTGTCAAATGCCGCGCTTGGGCTGTACACGAGCATGCTGAATATCGACGACAAGGCATGGGATTTGTCGATGCACACCAACGCCCGCGCGTTTCTGCATTGCATCCAGCTTGGATCGCCTATGATGCCTGATCATGCGCGGATAGTGACGCTCTCGTCGCTCGGCTCGATCCGATATATTCCCGGTTACGCCGCAATAGGCGTTTCCAAGGCGGCGATTGAAAATATCGTTCGGTATGCCGCCATTGAACTGGCGCCGCGTCATATTACGGTCAACTGCGTCTCGGGCGGATTTATAGACACCAGCGCACTCACCGTGTTCCCTAATTACGAACAGATGAAAAACGAAGTTGCCCAGCGGACACCGTTCAAGCGGATCGGCCGCCCCGAAGAAGTCGCCGAGGTGGTCGTGTTTCTGACATCCCCCAAAGCGAGTTGGATCACCGGCCAAACGGTGATTGTCGACGGTGGCTATTCGTTGATGTAGTTTGAGCCGGTCGGGTTGAACCATAGGCGGCAGAGTCGTTCGAAGCTCAGTTCGATAGATCAGTTTTCATTGCACCATTCAGTGCGCCCACAAGAAGGGCACGACAGTAGTTTCTTATCAGAGTAGTGGGGTGAGGCGAAGTCGGTCGCCGCGGAAATGTGAAACGACGTGCCGCATGACGTGCATCGATATGTTGTCTTGCGGGCATGGCGCGCGACTATGATTGCCACAATCGCGACTGTTACGAGAACAGCAACCCAAACAAACATCGGCGGCCCGATAGCAAGAAGTGTCACTAACAAGATCAGGAGCACCAGTGCCAATGCCAATTGGGTCAGACGGCGCAGTTTGACACGATCAGACGGCGGAAGCTGATGACTTACGTTGTTAGGCATCTACGCAACATACCTTCAATTGGCCGGATTATTCAATCAAGTAACAGCCGCTATTTAAGCACCGCCCAGATCGTTCGGATTCCCACCAGCAAGAGCGCGATTGCCAGATAGCGCAATATTCCCCGGCCCGATACCTTCTTTGAGTATCGCGCGCCGATTTGCGCCCCGAAGATAACTCCAACTGCCAGCGGCGGAAGTTTGTCGATCATGGGTGTCAGGTGGCCCTGCACAAAGTGCGCAACACTTCCGCTAAAGGACATGATAGCCAAAATGAAATGCGACGTGGCTGTGGCGATATGCACGGGGAAGTTCAGCAGGTTGGTCATCGCCGGGACATGAATCACCCCGCCGCCGATTCCCAAAATGCTCGAAAGAAATCCGACGCCGAAGCTGATGACAATTCCAATCCATGGATTGAAGGAGAAGGTGTGCTTCTCGCCGCCGGAGTCGGTGAGGTTTATATGCCACCGGCCGCTTGAGGCATGCACAGTTGCATTTCGTCGCTCCGGTCGAAAAAACAAGTAGATAGCCAATGCGCAGAGAAGTGAGCCGATGATGATATCAAAAATGCCGCGCCCGATGTAACTTGAAACTATTGCACCAAGTACCGTACCCGGCAGACCCGCCGCGGCAAAAACCAGTCCCGATTTGTATTCGATCCGACGCATGCGAGCGTAAGCGATCGAACCGGAAACGGCATTGAAAAAGACCATCGCGAGCGAAAGGGCGACCAGGGAGTCAGGATGAGCCGTAGGGTAAAGCCAGAGGAGAATCGGCATGAGGAGAAATCCGCCGCCGACCCCGATAAGTGTTCCCGCCCCGCCAATGGCGACTCCGAGTAGCAGGAACAAGACAAAGGACATTGTGCTGGTAACTTCCTATGCAGCTATTGCCTGTCGCTTCTTTTGCCAGAAATAGACGCCGAGGCCCAGCAAAAACAGCGCAACCGCGATGAGTTGGTTGTAGGTGATCGATGTTTCGCCGAGCTGGATGATCATCGCGCTCTCGTAGAACCGCACATATTCAATCAGAAATCTAAAGACTGCCTCGCACATGAAAAGGATCGCGACAATCTGACCAACAAAGGCCCGTCGCTTCAAGAGCGTGTGAAGGGCGAAAAACAGCAAAAGTCCGTAGATCGAGCTATACAACTGCGACGGATGTAGGTGAGCCTGACCGTATTGCAGGTACGGAATCGACCCGGTCGGAAACGAAACGCCCCATGGCAGATCAGTCGGCGTGCCAAAGCAACAGCCATTCAAGAAACAGCCTATCCGGGCAACGCCGATCCCGAGGCCAAGGGTAGGAGCGAAGTAATCGAAGACATCGAACACGCGCAGTTTAGCCCCGCGGCAATACACCAATGTGGCGACAATGGCGGTAACAATTCCGCCGTAGAGGTTGAGACCGGCGATACCAAAGTAGCCGTCGTGGAATGGGTTCAGCGTATTGAGCCAGTGCCCTGAAAATTCGTCAATATGAAAGAGAACGTAGAACAGCCGGGCGCCGAGCATCCCGGCGAAGATCATGATGTAGGCGACCGTGATGAGTTGATCGACCGGCTTTCGATCGCGTTTGCCAACCCGCATGATATACAGGACGCCAAACAAAAACGCGAACGCGATCATCAGTCCGAATGATCGGATCGGTATTGGGCCGATGTGAATCAGATCAGGATACATATCGCCGGCTCACTTTCGGAGATTGAACAATCGATTCGGTCGTTTGGGTCCATCGGGAATGATATTTTACGACAATCCAGAAGGCGCACGCGCCGATAAGTGAGCCGACCAGGACATCGGAGAGATAATGGAATCGCCCCCACACCGTAGCGACCGCCAGTCCCACTACAATCGGTAGCATGATCCAACCCCAGCGCCGGTAGTAGCGAAAACAGAATAGTAGAAAGACTAAGGCGACGGCAGTATGTGTCGACGGCATACACCCGCCGTGGACCGCGCCGTTGTGGATGACACAGTTGACCATCTGGCGAAAGACTGGGCCGTCGATGGAGTGCACATATTCGCCTGCGAAATGCCAGCGCGGACCTTCGATTGGATAGAGCGAAAAAAGCAGATACGACGGGAAGAAGGTCAAGCAAACAGCAGCAGTCGCCTCTTTGAATATCCGGTAGTCGCGCTTGATAAAAATCGGGAGAAAAAATCCGGGAATCATGAAATAGTAAGCGAAGTAACAAAATGACAGAATCTCAGTGATAACGACGTTTGGCGCTGACTTATCCAAAAGCTGTGTCATCTCAAAGCCAAAGACTCTTTGCTCAAATCCGACCAGATTGGCGTCTTGAAACGAACTC
>JBGAWZ010000208.1:0-4344 GCA_044227335.1 Candidatus Zixiibacteriota bacterium
CAGGTGAAAGCGCTCGAAACGGAATTGTCGGTGCTTCGAAACCGCCCGATCGAAGACTCGGCCTCGCTTTTAAGCGGCGCTGATCAAAAACGGGCAATCTCCAGTTCTCCGTTCGGCGAAGGTTGATCTATGGTTGATTACGTCTTGTCATTGCTGGTTTTGTTTTTCGGCGCGCTGGCGTTCTATCTGGTCTATGACCGGTTTATGAACCGTCCCAAGACAACCGAGTCGTCGCTCTATCTGGATGCTCTGCGCGATCTGCTCGACGGCCGTCAGGAGACCGCCTACACCAAATTGCGGCAAGTGGTCGCCGATGATCCGGGAAATGTCGACGCGTATCTGCGCATGGGGCAGATCCTGCGCGAAAACAATCAGCCGGCTCGGGCGCTTCAAATTCACAAGGACCTTACCCTGCGCTCGGGGCTGAATCGACTTCAGAAAGTCGCGATCTTGCGGCAACTCGCCGCCGACTATATGGCCACCAATGATCTGGTCACCGCCGAGGCGGCCTTAAAAGAAATTCGCTCCCTCGACAGCGGCAATTACTGGGCTCATACCCAAATGCTCGCAATTCAGGAAAAGGGTCAGCAGTGGGAGTCGGCCGCCGAAACGGCCGAGCAGATTTTGAAACTGGAAGGGAACCGCTCCAAAAAGCCGCTCGCCCGCTACGATATGGCCCGAGGCGATCAGTTGTATCGCCAGAAAGAATATCACAAGGCCCGGATTGCCTACAAAGAAGCAATCAGTATCGATCCGTCGTGTGTGCAGGCCTATGTCTCCATCGGCGACTCGTACGCCGACGAACAAAGGTACGAGGATGCTGTCACATTTTGGACCAAACTAATAACGGCCGTGCCCGATCAGGCGCATCTTGTGATCGACAGGCTGAAAACCACGCTGTTCGAATTGGGGCGCTATGGCGACATCGCCGACATCTGCCAGGAAATTCTGACTCATGCGCCGGGGAATGCGACCGCCCGTCGGACGCTCGCTGAGTTTCATCAACGCAAAGGGGACAGTGAGATGGCGATTGCCATGCTCGAGCAACTGGTCGACGACTATCCGGAAGACCGGGCGGCGATACTTGATTTGGTCAGGTTGTATCACGAAAAAGGGGATCGCAAAAAGCTATCGGATTTGATACGCACGCTTGAGCGCAAGCGACTGCAATCTCGTCCGGCCTCCGGCGACCGACCGACTACTTCTCCTGCCCCAATCCGGGCATGAACAAACCCGTTGCGACGGGAAAGACCAGACGATCTATGAGATTCCGCGATATTTCCATTGTCACTTGTTCTCTCATTGTGATTGGCATCTCAGCATCTACCGCCGAAATTTCCGAGTTGATAAAATCGGGCAAACTGGACGAGGCGCGTTCGGCGATCAAGGCGCTCGATCGCGATTCGGCCAAAAGTGGAAACATGTTGTATTTCAAGGCGATTGTCGAAACCGACGGCCGTCGGTCGGCGTCACTGCTTGAAGATGCGCTCCGCAATTCGCCCGACAAAAAATACCGCGAGGATATTACTGTCAGGTTGGCCCAGTATTATGTCGCAAAGGGAGAGTATCAAAGCGCGAGCAAAGTAGTCGGTGACAGCAAGACGAGCTACGACGCAAGTCGATTGAGCGCTCTTTCTCTTGAAAAGACTGGCGACCCCAGTTCTGCCGGAAAGCAATTGGACAAACTGGCGAAGACATCCCTAACTCCTGCCCGGCAAAAGTGGCTGGCGATCGATCAGGCGCGCCTTGCGTTGGCGAGCGGAAAAAAGAAAACGGCGATATCAAATGTGCAGGCACTGGTAGGAACGAAAAACAAAGAGATCGTTCCGCAGGCATTGTATCTATTGTGTGTGCAGGCTATCGACGCCGGCAAGATTGACGAGGCCGCCCGCTGGTACAATCTGCTCAACGATCAATTTCCCGGAGCGGTGGGACTCGACGATCTGGTCGACAAATTGGGCAGTGTCTCATCGCAACCGGAGACCGACACGAAAGCCGAAAGCGCCACCGGCACGTTCTATTCGGTAAAGGTAGGTGTGTTTTCATCGGCCGAAAATGCGACACAACAGGCCGAGAAATTCAAGTCCTCACGCCAAAAAGTAGAATCTTTGCGCAAGACAATTGGGGGCAAGCAATACATGATTGTTTATGTCGGCCGATTCAAGTCATTCGACGAAGCCGACCGCGCGAGGCGGGATCTGGAGTCCCAAACCGGCGAGCAGTACCAGGTGGTCGCTCGATGACCAGTTCCGGCGAAAACGGCTCATTCACGCCGCTCATGCGGCAATACCAGGCAGTCAAAGCTCAGCACCCCGATAAGACCCTCTTTTTTCGGATGGGGGATTTCTATGAGATGTTCGGCGACGATGCAGTCAAGGCCGCGCCGATCCTGGGAATCGCGCTGACTTCGCGTTCCCACGGCAACAGCGAGCGGATTCCGCTGGCCGGAGTGCCGTACCACTCCGCCGATCGGTACTTGGCGAAGCTATTAGCGGCGGGCCTCAAGGTAGTGGTGGTCGAGCAGGTCGAGGACCCGCGCACCGCCAAGGGAATAGTCAAGCGCGAAGTCGTGGAAATTCTCACACCCGGAACAGCGACCATCGACACGTTAGACGAGCCGCTCCGGACACTCTGTCTGGCGGCGGTCTTTACGCAGGATGAAAAGTCAATCGGTGTTGCGACTTTGGATTTATCGACCGGCGATTTTCGCATCGATGAAGGCTCGGCGCTCGAATGTATGGAGCGCCTTAAGGTCGCCGAACCAAGCGAAATCCTGCATCCGGATTCGATCAGCCGTGAATTTGTCGACCGATGGCTGGTGGGGTCGTCACGGGCGGTTCTTCTCACACCAGTCGAAGGATGGCAATTCGATTCGGCTTCCGCCGAGCGAGACCTCAACGAGCTTCTGGGAACCTCGACACTCGAAGGATTCGGAATTCGTGATTGCCGTCTGGCAGTAGCGGCGGCGGGAACCATTGTTCGCTACCTGCGCGAAAATCATCGCGATAAACTTGGGCATTTGAACCGGATTGCTCGCTTTGACCAGTCCGATGTTATGACGCTCGACTACGGCACTATTCGCAATTTGGAACTGGCGCGAAATCTCTCCGACGGCGGCACCGCGCACACGCTTTTGTCGGTTATCAATCTCTGTCATACCGGCATGGGGACTCGACGGCTGTATCAGGCGCTCACCCATCCGTGGCGAATCCGCGCCCGTATCGAAATGCGCCTGACCGGTGTGGCCGAGCTGACCAAAAATCGCGACCTGGCCTTTTCAATTCGTGAGGTCACCAAAACGCTTCCCGATCTGGAAAAACTTAACGGTCGAATCGGGATCGGACGGCTCAATCCCAAACAGGCGATTTCTGTGCGTGACGCTTTGGCGTCGGCCCAGCGTATCAAGCAAACACTCGCCACGGCTCATTCACCCTTGTTGATTCAAATAGCGGGAAGTCTGCCTAAGTGCGACGATCTGGTGGTGCGCATCGCAAACGCCCTGACCGATGACCCACCGCTGGTCTCAAACAAAGGCGGGATGATCAAAGAGGGGTACTCAGAGAAGCTTGATAATCTCAACGAATCAATTCGCGACGCCCGCCGGTATATCGGCGATCTGCAAAAGATTGAGCGCGAACGGACCGGCGTTACCAGTTTGAAAGTCGGCTTTAACAAGATTTTCGGTTACTACATCGAAATCACCCGCGCCAACTCAAGTGCTGTACCTGAAAACTACATTCGCAAGCAGACCCTTGTCAATGCCGAGCGATACATCACCCCGGAGCTGAAAGAAAAAGAAGAGCTGATTTTAGCCGCCGAAGAAAAAATCTTTGCACTGGAGGCCGAGCTTTTTGGTGAATTGATCGACGATCTATCGGCGCGAATCGCTGATTTGGTGCATACCGCCGACCTGTTGGCCGAAATCGATCTGGTCGGTGGACTGGCTGAACTCGCAGTGACTCGCGGATATTGCCGCCCGGAACTGTACGAGGACGACCGATTGATGATCACCAACGGTCGTCACCCTGTCATTGAATCGGTCCTTCCGCCCGGATCGTTTGTGCCCAATGAAGTGCAGTTTGAACCCGATGGACGAAGGATCATGATCCTGACCGGCCCGAATATGTCAGGCAAATCGACATTTCTGAGGCAAACCGGCCTCATAGTCATACTCGCACAGATCGGATCGTTTGTCCCGGCCGACAAAGCCGAAATTGGACTGGTCGACCGCGTGTTCACGCGGGTCGGAGCGCTTGACAATTTGGCGCGCGGGCAATCGACATTCTTAGTTGAGATGATCGAAACGGCCAATATTCTGAACAACGCCGGTCCCAAGTCGCTCGT
>JBGAWZ010000209.1:0-4327 GCA_044227335.1 Candidatus Zixiibacteriota bacterium
CACGAATTGAAGGATTCAGCAATAAACTCACTACACCGGCAACAATCACTAATGCCAATGGTCATTTCGTTCTGGCCGCGTTTCGGCTAACCGAGAAAGCCATGGCTCCCGGTGACGGAATGGTCTTTTCCGCCGTCTTCACTGTCGCATCATCGGCCTCAGATGGCCGAAATGGAAAGATTGATTCGCTTTTCTATCCGCCCGGTGGCGAACTCTTACTCGTTCGTGCAGTCACAGCCACTTCGGTTCATCCGTTGTTCCGCGCCGGCAATGTCGCGGTATCAAGCCGACCTCCGGTATTTTCGGCATTGGCCGATCAGTCGGTGCTCGAAGGCGACACTCTTCGTCTTGCAATCTCGGCGGCCGACCCAACCGGGCGACCGGTTTCGATTTCGCTGATTTCCAAGCCAACCGGCGCGACTCTGATCGATAACGGAAACGGTACAGGCGTAGTGACCTGGGTTCCGGATTTTGTCGGGCCGAACTCGGCTGATATGTCGCCCTTCACGATTGGTGTACGGGCCACCAACGGCACTGCCTCGACTGACATGCAGGTGCGCTTGACTGTAATCAATAAAGACCGCGCCCCGGTGATCAGCGCGATATCGACTATTTCGGTTCAGGCGGGTCAGCCGGTCAGTTTTTCGATGAGCGCGACCGATCCGGATTTTGATCCGATCCACTGGTCGCATTCAACACTTCCGCAGGGGGCGTCCTTTGCCGCCGGCAATCCGGCGACATTTACCTGGACCACCGCGCTCACCGATTCTGGAACACAAACGGTAAAATTCACTGCGGCCGATCCGGTCGGATTTTCAGATACCGCGGCGGTGACAATCAATGTCGCGAAAACAATTATTTACGGACTGAAGCTCGACGAAAAATCAGGCGACCCTAATACAACGGTCGACTACTATGTGTATCTGGACAACAAACTGCCGATCTCATCATTCCGGCTGTTGTTCAATTACGATCCGTCGGTGCTGACCCTCCTCGCCGTTACCAAAGAAGGGACGCGGGCGTCGGGATTCCCTGTGTTCGATGTCACAACGAATGTTGGCGATATCGCCGGTAATACGCGAATAGTCGGCAATGTCAATTCCCCCGGTGAGTCGACCAATCCTGCGATGGGCGCCGGAAACGGGCCGATTGCAAAACTGTCGTTCCGGACCTCGGGGAATATCATCTACGCCGGTCAGTATGTCCCGATCCGATTCCAATTTTTGGATCCACCGGTCAACAACGACAACACCATGACTGATTCGACCGGAATAAAGATCGAGCAGAGCGCAATAACCTATTCCGACGGCTCGCTCCTGATCAACTCGATTGGCACGGTGAAGATTGGCGATATCAATCTGAACGGGCTGGCGTACGAAATCGCCGATGTCATCTACTTCTCCAATTTCTTCATCAACCCGGCGAAGTTTCCGTTCAGCGCCCTGCAATATGCTAATTCCGATGTCAACGGCGACCACATAGTGGCGACGGTCGCCGATCTGGTGACGCTGGTGAATATCATTGTTGGCGGACAGGCGCCGAAGATCACGGGCGAAGAACCTGGAGCGGTCGAGATAGAAATTTCTTCGTCGAATAGTGGCGCAACAATAACTTCAAATAGCGCTGAACCAATTGGTGGGCTTTTACTCACACTTGCTGTCGATGACTCGTTTGACGAGGACCACTTGAGCTTCAATTCAACCGGCTTAAATGCTCTGGTTGCGCGCTCCGGTGAAACCGTTCGCATTCTGCTTTTTGACATGAGCGGGCGTACGCTTCCGGCCGGCACAAACGAACTGGTTTCAATTCCGACTGGCGCGACTGTACAGGAAGTAATGGTATCGTCGGCCCAGGGGCAGTTGATGTCTGCGTCGATAACGGCGGGAACAACTCTGCCGACCGAATTTTCGTTATCGCAAAATTACCCGAATCCGTTCAACCCGGAAACAAATATCGAATTTGCCCTGCCGAGCGCCGAGCACGTTCGAGTGGCGATTTATAATCTGCTTGGGCAGGAAGTCAGCGTGGTGGCCGACGGCGACTACGCGGCTGGATCGCATACCGTTGTCTGGCGGGGAACCGACAACACGGGCAATCAGGTGGCCTCGGGGATGTATTTCTACCGGCTCGAAACGTCCCACGGGTCACAAACGCGAAAGATGCTTCTGCTGAAGTGAGCCGGACGAATATGATGAAACGTTTCTTTACCAATATAGAGGACCCTATGAGGTGGATGAAAATCCTGCTGGTAGTGTTGGTGGCGGCGCTCGCCATAGGCGTACCGGCCAAAGCCCAGATCGGATGCGCCGATCTAACGAAATCAGCTAAAGACTCGGTAATGGCGATGGGCTTCACCGGAAGGCCGGGGGACACCGTTCTCCTGCCGATTCTGATGAAGAACGACTCAATCTGCGTAGGATTTCAGATTCTGCTGAGATACGATACGTCGAAACTTACGCCGATTTTTCTGCGCGACTCGGTTTGCGACTCGGTAGATGCGTTTGATCAGTGCGTACGGTATGCAGTCGATTCCACTTTTGTCGATCATCTGGTCGCCGGGAGATTGGTTGAGTTGGACAGCACCGATGGTCCGTTCGGCGGGTACGTCTACGACACGGTTACCAACTTCAACATCAATTTGTTTGAACAACGCCGCAACGTACTGGCAATGAACTTTCTGCCAACTCTGAGCAAACTTGATTCAGTCGCAGGCGGGCGAGGCGTTGTCATCTATGTGAAGTTCAGGATGAAACCGAACCTTCCGCACCTTTCTACAGGTTCGTTTACTTTTTATGAGGCCAACATTTGCGTTGATACCGGTATTCCTCCGGTGACTGTCTGTTATGACGGGTGCAATGAGACTCAGATCGTGCTTGCCGAAATTCTGCCCGGGTCGACCGAAACACAGACGATCCAAGTTTATCCATCAACTCGAAGTTTTAGTTTTCAGGTAGATACTAATAGTGTACCCGATCCGACCATTACGTTTGGTGCTAACCCGACGCAAATCTCGGCGGGAAATTCGTCGTTACTTACCTGGACAGCGACCAACGCCGACTCGGTCGTGATTTCAGCAAGCCCGTCTCTTTCGGGGTTCCCGCTGAAATCGACCACACTTATTTCTTCGGTGCAGGTGTCGCCATCGGCGACGACTACCTTCACCGCGAGAGCATATAAAGGTTCCGCCAAGCAGGCCACCGGGACTGCAACGGTGACAGTCGGGACAGTACTACCATGCGGCCTAAATTTTTCTTATGCGCCTAGCACGCAAACATACACGATCAATCAGGGCGAGACGGTGGCGTTTCAGGTGACTGCGACCGGGAATTCCGGCCAGACAATTACACTAACCGCCAATTCGCTACCGAACAATGCGACCTTTGCGCCCTCGAATCCGGTCATTGGGACAACCTCGGCCACCGGTAATTTCAGTTTCACTCCCGACTTCAATCAGAAGGGATCGTACTCTGTTAGTTTCAGTGCTTCCAACGGCACCTGCACAGCAGGACCATCGGCTGTGCTGATCGTAGTCAATGAGCTGGAAAAAGATCGTCTCTTCTCGACATCGGCGGCCAAGCAGAAACCGGTTGGCGGCTTGCGGGGAACAGGCGGGATCAAATTCCCGATCAACCTGATTTCGGCCAAGACAGTCTACGGCGTCAGCTTCGATATGGATTTTCCGTTTAACTACCTGTCGGTCGACTCGTTCACTGTCACCGGAAGAATTCCAGACTATGCCGTGTACGATAACCTTGGCGAATTCCCCGGCACCGTCCGCGTGGCAACTTTCGGACTGATCAACGACTCAGTAAAAACCGATACGAGCACCGCGATTCTGTACGCCTACATGACTTTAGATTCCAACGCGGTGCCGTGGACGGATTACCCGATCAACATGCGCAACGGACGCGAATCGGTGAATCCCAATCCCAACTTCCCTTCTCTCGAGCTTCAAACCGATTCGGGAATCGTTCAGTGTGATAATCCGGGGGACGTCAACTTAGATAAAATCATCGACGTGGCCGATTTTGTGAACATCGTTTCATCGATTATTCAGACATTCACGCTGAACAACCGCCAATTCCGCGCGGCCGATCTGATCGTGAACGACTCGGTTAATGTCTTTGACCTGGTCGCCGACATTAACCTGTTTTACAACCGCCCGATTAACCCGGCCCCGCCGGTCCCACCGGCGCCAGCCTCGGTTGCGCTTAACTACAGCGATATCCCGATGGGTGGCTCGGAGATGGTGGTAGTGACTTCGGAACTGCCACAGGAAGTTGCGGCGGTGCAGATAGATGTCGGGTATGATCCCAACGCGGTCACC
>JBGAWZ010000210.1:0-4326 GCA_044227335.1 Candidatus Zixiibacteriota bacterium
CTCCATTTTGCACGGCTCGGACTATCTGGTGTTGATCGTGCGGGCCGAGGGTGAGTATAAAAAGCCGCTGACCACTGAAGAACCTATTGAGATTCAGTTACGAATAGAGAAAATCGGCAATAGCTCGTACACTATCTTTTATGAGATACGCAACACCCACGGCGACCTGACCGGCACCGTGCGGACAGTTCATGTCGCGGTCGATCGCGCCTCCGGGCAAACCCGCCCGCTACCGGACACATTGCGCAATGCGCTCGGTCGCGTCTGATTCATTTTCAGCGGTTTAACAAATCCACAGCCCGTCGTTCAAACCAGCGGCGGTCCGGTTTGAGGGCGTCGATTGGTGCATCATCCGGCCAGGGGAAAAACTCATCGGGCACTTTGAACTTGGGCAGAAATCGCTCCAAAAATTTCGCCAGCTTGGTCTCGTCAAACGGACTTCTCGGCAGTAGTCGCACAAAAGCGACCGGGCGGCGGCCGTATTCATCGTCTTCGATTGAAACCACCACCGCTTCCAGAATCTCCGGCATGCGACCTAACGCAACCTCAATCTCTTCGGGATGAATATTTTCGCCTCCCGATACAAACATGTTGTCCTTGCGCCCGAGCACAGTGAGAAATCCATCCGCGCTCATCGATCCGATATCGCCGGTTGCAAACCAGCCGCTGGTGTCGAAGGGCTGAACCAATCCGTCGCCGGAAACGTATCCGGCGAAACGCGTTTCTCCGCGCACCAGAATTTCGCCGTCATCAGCTATGGAAAGTTCGCGATGCTTGAGCAATTTCCCCGAAGTGAAAAGTGATTTTGCGGGATCATCTTGTGCCGTTGTCGTGACCTGCGATCCCATTTCCGTAAGGCCGTAACTGGTGTAGATCGGCAAGCCGGCCTCTAAAGCACGATCGATAAGTAGCGGAGAAACTGGGCCTCCGCCAATGAGGATTGCCTTCAGATGCGTTTTTGCCAAAACCAGCTCACGAGGCTGGGACAACAGGCGGTAAAGGAGAGTCGGCACTACCGATACATGAGAAACTTCACCCGCAATGACCGCTTGAACGAGGGTCGTGCCGTTTTCGGCTATCACCAGCGCCCCACCTCCCAGCATTGCCCGAAAGATCAAAGCAATGCCCCCGACATGATAGAGCGGTAACGACAACAGCCAGCGATCCGGGGGAGCAAAGGGAATATTGTCATTTGATCCGAGCGCATTGTAGTAATGGTTGCCGATTGTCAGCGCCGCCATTTTGGGACGACCGGAAGATCCCGAGGTCGAGATGATCGTGGCGACATGGTCGGTCGACCACAACCGTGAGCTTGTGTTTGGCCGGTTCTTCCGAATCTCCGGCCAGTTAATCGCGGTAGTATCTACTACCACTGCCTTGAGAAGTTCGATACCGCGCGATTGTTCCGCCTGAGTAAGCCTCGGACTCTGCGGGCACGCGATTGCTCCGAGTTCGAAGCAGGCCAAAAACGAAAGAAGGTAATCAACCGAAGTTGCGCCGGACAACGCAACCGGTGTCGCCTGGCCAATATTCATCTGTTCAAATTGTGCTACCAACAGAGCTACCTGGTCAGCGGTCTCCTGCCAGGAAAGCGTTCGACTGGTTGACACGAGTGCCGGACGGTCACCGAACATGTCGGCGGCAGTTTGCAACATCGATCGCATTTCAGCCAAGCGGCACCTCGGACAAAAGATCATGATTCAGCCGAAACGCGGCAGTTACGTCAGGTTCGATAGTTACAGCGTAATCAACTATCTGCACTGGTGGGTCAGTAAGGTCGCGGGCAAAGAGTCGACCGGTATCCAGTCCGATCGGGATTTCATCAAGGAGCGATGATGCCATCTGCGCGATCATGGAAAGCCCCACCGATGACTCAATCGCCGCCCCGAGTACTGCTTTCTTCCCCGACTTTTTGCAGGCGCGAACAATTTCAAACGATCGCGCTATTCCGCCAATCACCGTTGGTTTGATGACGACGGCCGAAAAGTAGTCGCCTTCTCGTATATCTTCGATTGAAAGATCGCGCACTGATTCATCGAGAGCGATCGGCAGGTCGGGGCACTCTGTTTTCAGTCGCCGAAGTTCGCTCCAGTCGCTGACTGGCTCCTCAATATATTCGATATCGCAACTTGCCACGCCCGAGGCAAACTGTGCCGCTTCTTCAAATCTCCAGCGGCAGTTGGCATCCAATCGCAGTGCAATGTTTGGTGCAAGTTCCTCGCGTACTACTTTGACCAGCTCAATATCCTTTTCGACCGACTGACGACCGACTTTCAGTTTGGCCGCTTTGCAATTGCGCGAAGATAGTTGGGACAGCCGTGATCTCAGATCGTCGGCCGATTCTATGAGCGCATTCACCGGCACATCAAGCGAGAAATCCTCGTTGAATACTCCGGCCACCGGAATTTGCCGGCAGGAGGCCGCCAGCATGGCGAACGCCGACTCAACAGCAAAGAGCACCGAAGACGCGCAATCGTCCTCACACAATTGGCGGGCCGATTCAAGCGGCGCCGCCATGTCAATTTCAAACCTCCTGATCCGCCGGGCGATTCTCTGTAGTTGTGAGCCGGACGTCGCAAGCGACTCAGTGGAATAGCCGGGCAAAGGGGCACATTCTCCCTGACCGATATGACCCTCGACATCAACCACTTCAATGATATACCCCTCGCGATGAGTCAATGGCGGAGATAGAAAAGTGGCAGGCTTAAGAAACGGCAACCGGTAAGAAAAGAGCCGGACGCTGGCAATCATCATATCAAAGTCCATCCGATCGACAGGAGAAGTGAGTGTGCGAAAAGAATCCTTCCGGTCGACGCCAGCGCGTCATTGAGGACAGTTCCTTCGCTACGGCCGACTTTGCGAATAAGCATGATTGTCGGCACCACTGTAACTACTGCCAAAAGACCAAGCCAGCGCGACTCTTGCAGGCAGAGTATTGTCGTCAACAGATGCGGCGTGATCATGCACAGTCCGAACTCCCAGCGGGCAAATGTTCGCCCAAACCTCACCGCAAGCGTTCGTTTGCCGCCAACGCGATCAGTATCGATATCACGAAGATTGTTGACAGTCAAAATTGCGACCGAAAAAAGTCCGGGTACAAACCCCGCGACAACGGCTGTCCAACTGAATGCGTACGTGCTTACAAAGTATGTCCCTGCTACTGCCACCGGCCCAAAAAAGAAGAGGACAAAAATATCACCCAGGCCGTTATATCCGAGCGGATACGGTCCGCCGGTATAGAGAATTCCAAAAAGAATGGACAATAGGCCAATCACCAAAATCGGCCAGCCACATCGGATAACCAAATAGAGTCCTATCACCAGCGCCAGCCCAAACACAATCACGATCGCCCGCTTCATCTGCGAGGGCGTCACCAGGCCGGCGTGGGTCACTCGCGTCGGGCCAAGGCGAGTGTCGGTATCGGTGCCTTTGGCAAAGTCGAAATAGTCGTTGGCATAGTTTGTCCCGACCTGAATGAGCAAGGCGGCCAACATTGCCGCCAAAGTAGGAACAAGTGCAAACTGCGAATCGCCCACCGCCAGTGTCGCGCCGATGAGCACCGGTGAAAGGGCGGCAGGCAAAGTCTTCGGCCGCGCGGCCAAAAGCCAGACTGAAAGCGACGGTGCGGGCATAGCGCGCGACTAGGGACGGCGCGGAAATTTCGCAAAGTTCGGTTTGCGTTTTTCGTTGAAGGCGTTGCGCCCTTCCTGCGCCTCCTCAGACATGTAATACAAAAGCGTGGCGTTTCCAGCCAATTCCTGAAGTCCCGCCTGACCGTCGCAGTCGGCATTGAGCGCCGCTTTCAAACAGCGAATCGCCAGCGGCGAGTTGGCAAGAATTTCTCGGCACCAGCTGACAGTTTCTTCTTCGAGTTTCGCAAGCGGCACTACCGTATTGACAAGACCCATCTCGAGCGCCTGCTGGGCGTTGTATTGACGGCACAGAAACCAAATTTCGCGCGCTTTTTTCTGCCCGACAATCCGCGCCATATAACTTGCGCCGTAGCCGCCGTCGAACGAGCCGACTTTCGGTCCGGTCTGGCCGAAAATCGCGTTGTCGGCCGCAATCGTCAGATCACACATCAAATGCAAAACATGTCCGCCGCCGATCGCATATCCGGCTACCATCGCAATGATCGGTTTTGGGCAGGTGCGCATCTGACGCTGGAAATCGAGCACATTCAACCGGTGAACGCCCGACTCGTCTTTGTAGCCGGCGTCGCCGCGAATTTTCTGGTCGCCGCCGGAACAAAAAGCCAGATCGCCGGCGCCGGTTAAGATCACCACGCCAATCTTCTCATCTTCGCGGGCGTCGGCCAGCGCAGAG
>JBGAWZ010000211.1:0-4323 GCA_044227335.1 Candidatus Zixiibacteriota bacterium
ACCATGATGGCGCCGGCGTAGACAATCACCAGAATTGCACCGAGAAAGAGCGCGCCGAGTTGGACATAACAGACTGCCTGAGCGACCAGCGACAGAATGAGATACATCACCGACGCAACGGGATTTTTTTGGGCGATCATCATGACCGCGCCGAAAACCGCCACAAGTGCGGAAAAGAAAAATATGATCAGGTCGGCAGACATATATGCTTACTTGGCCGACGGTACACCGTAAACACGGCGCACACGGCGGAGAATCTCCTTGAATGGGTTATCGCGACGAGGGTGCTTCACCAGCATATCTTCTTTGGTCCAGATGAACGAGTTGCGGTTGTCGGCCGAAAATTCGTACTCCTGGCCCATGAAGATCGCTTCTTCGGGACAGGCCTCTTCGCAGAATCCGCAGAAGATGCACCGAATCAGATTGATCTCATAGACTTTTGCCTTGCGCTCGCCATTGGCCGTCTCTTCAGGTTCCATGTAAATGGCATCGGCCGGACAGGCGGCGGCGCACAGGCCACAGCAGACACACCGTTCGGAGCCGTCGTCGTAGCGTTCCAAAAAGTGGCGGCCTTTGTAACGGGGGAACATCGGTTTTTTCTTATCCGGATATTGCAGAGTAACCGGTTTTTTGAAAAAGTACCGGATCGTCACCAAAAAGCCCTGAGGCATTTTGACAAAGACATTGACGATCGCTTTGAGTGTTTCTTTCATCGTGTCTGCCTCTCAACCTTTCCACAGCACAAAAAAGGCGGTGATAACGGTGTTCGCCAGCGCCAGCGGGAACAGGACTTTCCATCCGAAATTCATAAGCTGGTCGTAGCGGAGCCGTGGGAATGTAGCCCGGAGCCAGATATAGAAAAACATAAAGCAAAAAACTTTGATGAAAAACCAGGCGAAGGGCGGCAGGAGCGGTCCCTGCCATCCGCCCAAAAAGATGGTGGTGCCGACACAGGCCACCGCGATCATGTTGGCGTACTCGCCGATGAAGAACATGGAAAAACGCATCGAAGAATATTCCGTGTGATATCCGCCGACCAGTTCTGATTCGGCTTCGGGCAGATCAAACGGCGCGCGATTGGTCTCGGCGATCGCGCAGGTCAGGTACAGCAGAAATCCAAACGGCTGTTTGAAAATGAACCAGTGCAGAATCGAATCCTGTTGGGCGACCAGTTCGCGCATGGACAGGGTGTTGGCAATCAGGATCACGCCGATGATCGAAAGGCCGTAGCTGAGTTCGTACGAGATCATCTGTGCGGAAGAGCGGATCCCTCCGAGTAGCGAGTACTTGGAGCCGGATGACCACCCAGCGAGGCAGATGCCGTAGACACCGAGCGAGGTTACCGCAAAAATGTAGACCACGCCGATATTCAGATCGGACAATACTCCGGTGACCGGCGTACCGAACAGTGTGAAGTCTCGCGTAAATGGCACAACGGCAAAGGCCAGCAGTGACGGAGTAAAAGCGATAATCGGCGCGATGGCGTAGGTGATTCGCTCGACTCCGGCCGGAACGATATCTTCCTTAAAGATGAGCTTGAGGCCGTCGGCAAGAGGGGTCAACAGTCCGAATGGACCGGCGGTGTTTGGCCCAACGCGATTTTGCAAAAAGGCCAGCACGCGACGCTCCATAAGGGTCGCATAGGCGCATCCGGTGAGCACCGCCACCACGACGACGACCACTTTTATTGCGCTTATGAGGGCAACTTCGAGCATGATCAGTCGCTTACCTTTGTCAGTTTCACCCGGTCGGTCCGGAGCTTGCGCGAGAGGAGTGCGTTGACCGGCGTGGAGCTGAAATTTCGCGGCACAAAGACGACATCGTTGTCAATATGCTCCGACACTCTTACCGGCACAATAATTTTCCCGCCAGGCGACTCAATTCGCACCGATCCGCCCTGTTTGACGCCGATACGGGCGGCCAGATCGGGTGAAATCTCGGCATAGGCCTCGCCGCAGAATGCGGCCAATGAGTGCGACTTTTCGGTGAGGTATCCGCAGTGGTGACGATCGTCGCCGACAAAGAGAGCAACCTGAAGTTCTCCGGTGGCCGGTTCGGCCGGGGACTTAACTTCAACAAATGCATTTGGCATTGCCGGTGTCGATTTGAACCCCAGCAGTCGAGTAATCTCGGTGTTATTGGCGCCTTTGGTCTGTTCGATCGGCGCTTTGCACAGATCGGAAAGCTCGGAGATAATCTGGAAACCCGGCCGGGAGTCGTGCTGGGGGTTAACTGCCTGACCGGCGTGCTGGAGCCGTCCTTCCAGATTGATATAATCGCCGGCATATTCGCCCCAGCCTGAGAGCGGAAGAACGACATCAGCCAGTTGAGTGGTTGCACTTTCAAACAGATCGCACACTACCAGAAAGTCGAGGCGCTCGAGGCCGTCCTGGGCAAACTGACGGTCCGGATACATGCCGACCGGATTAACGCCGAGAAGGATCATAGCATCGAGTTCTTCTTTCTTGGCGGCGTTGATCATGGCATCGGCATTTTGTGCCGGGGTCTCGGGGTACTGCCCCCAAATATTTTTCAGTTCGACAGTCAACTGCTGAGAATTGTGCGAGGACAATCCCAGTTTTCCGGCGCCGAGAGAATTTGTATATCGCGCCAGAATTGCAAACTGACCATTTTTCTTGAGTCCAAACAAGTGATTCAAGTTGCAGAGAGCCGCGGCGATGGATTCGCGGGCGAGCGAACGGGTGACCAATTCACCGGCAAAGAAAGTGATCTTCTTGCCGTCGGCTAATACACGGGCCACCGCCTGAATTTCGGTCAGATCAACGCCGCAGGCACTCGCGGCTGATGAGGCCAATGTGAATGAGGATTTGCGCTTGTAGTCATCGGTGTCGACACCCGACACGGCTCCTGATTCAATCGCCGCCAATCCAATCGCGGCAAGGAGGGCCTCTTCGGTTCCGGGTGTATGAATCAATTCAAGTGAGGCGATATCAGAGGCCTTGGTCGAGTACGGATTGAGCAAGAATACTCGCGAGTGATTGAATGTCGTCGCCTTGCGCATCCGAAGATATTCGTTGGGGTGTTCGCGATGCAGATCGGTCCCGAACGCGACGATGACGTCGGACGAGTCAATCTCGGAAATCGAGAACGGCTGAGAAGCGACCGTATCATACATAGAGCCAGACGCGACCGGGAGGCGACGGTACTCGCTTCGGAAATCGACATTGTTGGTTTCAAGCGACACGCGCATGAATTTGTTGAAGGCGTACAGGGTCGCGTTGTCCAGCATGGGCGAGACAATCCCGCCCAGACAGACACTTCCCTTCTGGTCGCGAATATTGGTCAGTCGATTGGCGACCAGCTCCAGCGCTTCGTCCCAGGTCGCCGGCACTTGCTTACCGTTTTTCTTGATCAGCGGCGTTTTCAGGCGGTCGGGAGCGTGAGTGATCTGGTAGCCGTAGCGGGTCAGATCGGCAATCCAGCCGTCGTCGATAGAGTCGTTGCGTCGACCGGTAGCGCGGAAAATCGTGTTCTGGTGTTTCTCTTTGTATAGCGTGATGTTAGAACCGGAACTTGAGAAGGGACAGACCGACGCTACTTGCTGAGTCAGCCAGACCCGAATTTTGTATCGCCAGTCCGAATTGGTCAGCGCCCCCACCGGGCAGATTTCGACGAGGTTTCCTGAAAACGGATTGTCGACCTGTTGACCCGGGGCCGAATTGATCTCGGTGTGGTTGCCGCGCTCAAATACACCTAAGTCGTACTCACCGAAGGCCTCTTTGTTTGCCCGCACACACTTGTAACAGAGAATGCACCGGTTGCGATTGAGCATGATCTCCGGGCCGATCTTGATGTCGTCAAAGGTCGTACCGACGCCGTCTTCGATTTTTCGCAGTTTGTTAAACTCAAAACGAGAGTCATCGTAGCCGTGGGCAAAGGTCAGGTTTTGCAGGTCGCACTCTCCCCCTTTGTCACAGGTCGGACAATCCAACGGGTGGTTTAAGAGTGTGAATTCGATAACAGCCCTGCGACCCTGTTTGACTTTATCGGAATTGGTGAAGACGACCATGCCGTTGGTGCATTCGGTGGCGCAAGAAACCTGGAGCTTTGGCATCTTTTCGATTTCGACGTAACACATCCGGCAGGCGCCGACCGGTTTGAGCTTGGGATGCCAGCAGAAAAACGGCACATCGATTCCCATGCCGAGCGCCGCCTGAAGAACCGTCGTCCCTTTAGCTACCGTCGCACTACGGCCGTCGATGGTAAAAGTGACAGTTTCCACTGCCTGCGCCGGAGAATCTGTTTTCACTGGTTCTGACACGTTATCATCCTATTTGAATTCAAAACGGGTCTTTACCTGAC
>JBGAWZ010000212.1:0-4321 GCA_044227335.1 Candidatus Zixiibacteriota bacterium
ACTCAGATGGAACGGGTATTACTCGGAGAATGCGATCGATCCGTTTACCAAAGTGAAGGATTTCGAGGGGTACCGGGTCTATCTGGGACTGGATGATAGGGAATCGAGCTACTCGACTCTGATCTCCTGGGACTACCCGAATTACAATCGATACTATCTGCGCGAGAAGCCGAACCATACGTTCGTTTGGGAGACCAAAGACCTGCCGTTTACCATCGACTCTCTCAGATCAATCTACGGCGATGATTTCTACCCACTGCAATACACTAAAGACAATCCACTGCATGTCGGCGATACGCAGTATTCGTTTTCAGCGGTCGATTACAACCTGTCAGGATTATTGCCAAACGGTGTGCACAAAGTCTACCCTGAGGCGCTCAACCCCGGAACTGACACAATGCTCTGGACTGAAGATCAACTGACGACCGAGCACGGCACCCCCCTCCCCAAATACTACGAGTATGAGTATACAATTGACAATCTGCTCCCGACTATTCCGTACTACCTTTCAGTCTCATCTTTTGACTTCGGGTATGCCAAGGGGAATATCCCGGCCAAAGAATCATCCAAGCGAGAGAATCAGACTATTGCCTATGCCCAGACCCCAGCCGATTCCGTTCAATCACTAAACCTGAATGTCTATGTCTACCCAAATCCGTACATCTGGCAGAAAGATTACCACTCGCTCGGATATGAGAACAGAGACAACACCCAAATCCCTGACCGCTCGCACCGGATCAACTTTGGGAATCTCCCACCACGGTGCAAGATCTCGATCTTCTCGCTCGACGGCGACCTGATCCGGTCGTGGGATCACAACTTCGACCCGTCCGACCCGCAAGCCATGCACGACGCCTGGGATCTGATTACCCGCAACACGATGCTACCGGTGGCGGGACTATACTATTGGGTAGTCGAATCGGAAGGCCGAACCCAGATCGGGAAGTTTGTAATTGTGATGTGAGAGCGTCAGGTCACACCTCGTTCCGCACGCTTCGCGGCGGACCTCGGCAAGACCTGACGCAACTGGTGAAATTGTGATGTAGGGGCAGTCGCGGGTGTCTGCCGTCCACGGAATGTCGGGTAGTCGGCGCTCCGCAAGCGGAGCTTGCCAACCCGACCTACGAAGACAGGCTGTGTCAGCGCCTTGGGGCTTTGCCGTGTTGTATTAAAGTTGTGCGTGGTGTACGTCCCCGTGCACCACGTCTTCGTGGCGGCCGAGGAGGACCGCCACGCACGAGTGGCACGGCCACAGCGTGGGGCCTCGGCGCTTCCTATTGGGCCGAAGGTCGAAACCCCTGCGGTTTCGACATCTTTCATTCCCAATCAACCGCGTCAGGTCACACCTCGTTCCGCCTGCGGCGGACCTCGGCAAGACCTGACGCAACTGGCGGCACAACCGAATTGTGATGTAGGGGCAGACGGCGGTGTCTGCCGCCCATGAATTTACTTAAGCGATTTGTACATCATCGCGCCTCTGTTGCCGATGGCCCAAAGGCGATTCCCGGCCTTGGCAAGGCCGTGCACGTTGCAGGTAATGGGCAATGTTTCGCGATTCCATGTTTTGCCGCCGTCGCCGGTGTGGTACATCTTTGAATCAGCCCCCGCGATGTATCCTTCGTTTGAATTCAATAGAAGCGCGGACGTGAAGTGGGATTCTTCTTTTGGAATAGTCACCTGGTGCCAGGTTTTCCCCTTGTCATCGGAATAGGCAACCTGACCGAAATTGCCGACCATGATACCGGTGTTTCCTTTCATGTCGAGCATTCGGCTGGGTTTGCCGTCGGGGAGCTTTGATCCTTCCCAGTTACTGCCGGCATCAGTCGTGGTAAATATCTTCCCCCAAGAACAAAACCGGGCGGTATTGCCGTTTGAGTAAAGTTCGCCGAATCCGAGCCCGTCAACTGATTGTGTCGCCCAACCCATACCGTCGGAGCTGGATCGTGCAAGGACGCCGACATTGCGGCGTGTCGAATCGCTGGTCAGACCGGTAGCGACGAGCACTTGGAATCCCAGTTCGCGGATACTGACAAAGGTCACTGTGGTGTCGTGGTAAGAAATATTGATCCAATCTCTGCCGCCGTTATCTGATTTGAACATCTTGCCATTGGCGCCGCAGACGTACAGACTACTAGGCTTCACAAAGAAGACATCTTCAAGGGCGACTTTCGAAAGTTGAACTCCGCCCCAATTTTTGCCGGCGTCGGTAGTCCGGGCGATCTCACCGTTGCTTGTGACGACATAGCCGGTGTCCGGCGAGGAGAAGGCGATACCGGTGAGATTGTCAGGCTTTGGGAAATTGACGACCTGCCATCCCTGCCCGAAGATAGCCGGGGCGAGGATAGTTAGAAGGACGGCTAGGGATAGGGGGAGCTTTTTATTTTGATGTCTTGGGTGCTGGATCATACAATCATTATATGCTTTCTCTGGGTCAAACGATTCGCAATAACGTACGGTATCGGCAGTACGATGTCAAACCGCGAGGGGCGGGTTTCCATGTCTGCTGAATCGCAGTATCTGGTTGAACTGCACAATGTTGTACTGCGGTCCGACCGGGGCGGGTCGGTCTTTAGAGATCTGACTTTTTCGCTGGAGGCGGGTCAATCGGCGATGATTGCCGGTGGGTCGGGTACAGGGAAGAGCAGTTTGCTTGATCTGATACTTGGGAAGAAGGCGCCGCAAGCGGGATCGGTAGAAGTATTTGGCAAAGTCCTCAATCCGAAGCGCAAAGGGCAATTGCGAAAGGTTCGCCGGCGGATCGGTGGCGTAGGCGGGCCGTTTGGGTTAATTCCGACGATGACGGTATCTGAGAATATTCTGCTACCATTGGTCATCGCTGGAGAACGCACTGTGACGCAAAAAGAGCGGTTAGTCCGGACTCTTTCGGAGTTATCTCTTTTATCCCATGCCAGCGAGTATCCCGCTCAATTGACTCGGGTGCAGGCGACTTTGGTACAAATCGCGCGCTCGACGATAGCCAATCAACCGATGGTGCTGATCGATGAGCCCTCGGCCGGACTCGACCGCGCCACGGTCGCGCAGGTTTTTGAATACTTGTTCAAGGTAGCGGCGTCGGGGCGATCGCTTGTGATCGTGTCGTCGGAAATGCCCCCGCATGAACTGCCCAATGCCAGGCAGTACACGATTACCGACGGGGTGCTTGTATGAGTCGGTGGTCGTTTGTCTGGCGGGAATTCGGCAGAAATGTCGTGCGAAATCCCGGCACGGCGCTTTCGGCGGTGCTGTCGCTGACACTGTTGTTTGTGCTGTTTAATCTTTTTTGGGTTGGGGCGCGTTCGACTGACGAGTTGTATCAATCGATGATTTCCGATATGGAAATGGAAGTGTTCATCCCCGACAGTGTGGCCGATTCGACGGTCGCCGAACTCAGTAGCCGGATTGCGAACATACCGGGCGTGCTATCCCTGAGTTTCATAACCCGCGATGCGGCCCGGGATGCCTTGGCCGGTCTATTGGGCATGGACATACTTGCGGCTGACACCATCAATCCGTTGCCGCGATCGTTTGTGCTGACTTTTGGGCTTGAGTACTTAACGAGCGAGAAGCTCGCTGAAATAGAGCAGAAATTAGCGCAGTCAATAGGTACTCCTCAGATCCAATACGGAAAGAAATGGCTGGAGAACACTGAAGCAACGCGCGGAGTGATCCGGCGAATCGGGTTCATTATCGGCATTCTCATCCTGCTGGCGACCGTGATTAGTTCGGCCAACAATATTCGCCTGATGAGCCGGGCGCGGGTGAAGGGCCTGACCCAGATGCAACTTTTGGGAGCGGGACGGTGGTTGATCTCCGCTCCTTACGTACTCGAAGGCGGAATTGCCGGAGCGCTGGCCTCGGCGATCTCGTGGGGAGTTGTGGTATACGGCAAGTCGCAACTGGAGTTTGTTGACATTGCGATCTCACTTCCTCCGACAATCGATATTGTGATCTTTTGCGCCCTGACGACTTTGCTGGGAGTAGTCAGCGGCTACTTTGGCGTGAGCAAGCTTTTGGATTAGTCATGCGCGCGATTTTCTTCATTTGTATTTTGGCTGTCGGTTTTTCGTCTGCGCTGGCCGGCGAGAAAGACGAAGTGCTCAAGAATCGCAGTCAGCTTGACAAAGTGAAACGGGAAATGACCAAAGGGCGCAAGCAACTTGACTCTTTGCGGGCTGAGGAGAAGAAACTGCAGAAGTCATCAGCCGAATTCGATCAGCGGATCAGTTCGGACAAGAAGGTCGCATCGCGATTGGGGTCACAACTTTCCAGGTTGCAGGCGGACATCAAGCGCACCGAAGACGAACAGGCGACCCGCCAGCGG
>JBGAWZ010000213.1:0-4299 GCA_044227335.1 Candidatus Zixiibacteriota bacterium
ATATCGGCTGGGGCGAATGCTACGGCGATTTCGGCAAGTTTGACGTCACCATCACTGCCCCCGAGGATCAACTTGTCGCCGCCACCGGCGCACTGATAAATGAATCGGAGGTGTTGCCCGATTCGCTTCGTAAACTTTACGACCTGCAGAACTTTCTCAAACCAAAATCCGACTGGCCGAAATTCAATTTCGATGCGAACAAGACAAAGACTTGGCACTTTGTTGCCGAAAACGTCAACGACTTCGCTTTTTCTACCTCCAACCTATTGTGCCTCGACACGGCATCCTACGGCGATGTTCAGATTGTCGCCTACGCCCTGCGCGACAAAGCCAAAGGTTGGCAGTCGGCCGCGCGCCTTGGCCGTGAGGCAATCGAAACGTACTCTGAAAAATTCCTGCCATATCAGTGGCCGGTGATCCGGATCTGCGACTCCTACTCCGGCATGGAATACCCACAACTGGCCAACTGCGGCGGCGAGGACAACTCGCCGGGGTTTAAGATTGTCGTCTACCACGAAGTCGGCCACCAGTGGTTTATGGGGATGATCGGAAGCAATCAGGTCGACCGGCCTTTCTTGGACGAAGGATTCAATGTGCTCGGCGAGCATGTCACCATGGAGAAATATCTCGGCCGCACCGGCAACATGAACAATTTCCGGACTTGGTACGCCCGTGCTTTTGCACCTTCGAGTGAGGATCGCGACGACCGAGGCTTCCGCCCGCTGATGCTCTTGCAACAGCAAGGCATGGACAAGCCGATGGTCTTCAGTTACGACCAAGGTGAAGAGTACTGGCCCTGGCGGGTGTCGGCCTACTACAAATCGGCCGCCATGCACTACTCGCTCCGCTCGCTTTTGGGCGACTCCGCCTATTTCGCCGCCATGCAATCGTACTGCACCAAGTGGGTCTTTAAGCATCCGTACGAAGATGATTTCACACAGGCGATGGAGTCGGCCACCGGCCTTGAGCTTGGTCCATTTCTGGATCAATGGTATTACTCGCGCGAACGACTGGACTATGCAGTCGACGGCGTGTCGTCCTCCCGCGATGAAGCCACCAACGACTACACCCACACGATCAAACTGAATCGCCCCGGCGCATTTGTCGCGCCGGTTGAAGTCGCCGTTATCTGGGAGCAAGGCGACACCTCTATGTACCTCGTCTCCCCCGAAGGAATGGACTTCGCTCGCCCCGGATACCGCCCCGCGCCGACCTGGAATCAGTTCCGTCGCTACTCCGACACCTATCAATTCAACATTCGCTCTGAGCGGCAGATCAAGAAAGTCGTCATCGATCCTGAGAATCTGTCGATGGATATCAATCGCCTGAATAATACAACCGGTCTTTTTCCGCCGATTGAACTACGCTTGGACAATTTGAAATTCGACCGCACACCGGTCAATCAGTATGCACTTCGCCTGCGCCCCGATCTCTGGTATGACAATCCCAATGGTCTTCAAATCGGATTTCACACCCACGGCTCATACCTTGAATCAGTGCGCAAATTCTCGCTCGATCTGCGTGTTGGAACCAAATCGGGCAAGGTCGTGCTCGATCACTCGTACAGCACACCGTTCAAACCATTTGGCAATCTGGCGCAGATCGGCTCACGAATTCTTGTCGCCGACAAACGACAGATGTATCAGGTCTCGCTTGAGAAAACGTTTAAACGATGGTACTCGCGCCCCGACCGCGTGTATATCCGCTTTGATCACTCGCTCATTCATTCCACTCCCGGAAGCGATGATCGGCTGGTGCCGCCACCTGATGATTTCCAAAGATATCTGAGCGACCCGAACTGGGAGATGTCGCAAATCTGGACTTCGTCGGCGCATGTCGGATGGCTACAGACATTTCACAACGGCGAATTATCGCTTGAAGGAAACTCACAGGCCGTAGTCTACGGCGAGTACGATGAAAACCGCGCCGCTATCGAAGACCGGATCGACTCGCGCCTGAAAATCTCGGTGCCGAAAAGAGCGACTATTGAACTACGCGCCGGATTCAATCTGACTTTCGGCCGCCCTCCCGCGCAGTTTGTCCGGCAACTCTCGCGTGCGCGCGCTATCGATAATTTCACTGACACAAAAATCTTTCGCTCTCCCGGATCGTTTCCAACCAAATGGGGTTCGGATTTCTATTTGCCCGGCGGACCGGTGCGCGGGTATCAGGACCGCCCAATCTGGTTTTACGATTGCTGGCACACCTCGCTTGAACTCACCCCACCTGATCTGTTGCCATTCCGCTGGTTCAAAGAAGTGCCACTCATTGGAGGCTTTTTCTCCAAGACTGACCACTCACTCTGGGTCGACGCCGCATGGGTGACGATGCAAAACTCCGAATACGATTACCGCGCCCCGATCAGCGCGAGTGAAACGGCTTCGGTCGGCAAGAGTTTTAGGTCCTACACCTCGGCCGGTTTTTCGCTGAATTTCCCGCCGATCTGGTCGCAACAGCATGTGCGCCTGGATTTCCCGCTCTATCTGAACCGCCCCGCAACGGGCGACAAAGAATTCGCCTTCCGCTTCTCCGCCGCGTGGGTACTGCCCGTGGGGTGGTAAGTCGCACTCTGAAGAATACGGGCTTCGACTCCGCTCAGCTCGACGCTACGCGCTCACCAGAGTGAGGTAATTACGTCACTGTTCGCCAAGCATCACACATGTTCTAGGCGCAGAGCCGCACTGACATTTTTAGTCTTCGTAGGTCGGGTTGGCGCATTCCGTTTGCGGAATCGCGACTACCCGACATCTTCTCCATCCATTACGGAAACAGTGTCGGGTAGCCAGCGCCCCCTCCGCCGTTGGACGGAGGGGCTTGTCAACCCGACCTACTTTGGACTAAGGAGTGTCCTACCGTCACTGGCATTCGAAATTAATTGTAAAACGCAGATTGCTTCCCAGGCGATTTGCCCCCACGCCAAATGCCAATGCCCCCACAACTCCGCCCATCATCTTATATCTCGCTGGGTTAGCGTTAATCGGAGCAGTCAACTTTCCTACGGTAATCCCCACAATAGTTCCGAACGCCGTACCGACAAGTGTAAACAAAGCACGTTTCTCCGTACTCTTGCGACCTAATTCGATTTTGCGGATATCGGTGAATTGATACACTGAGTCAGTGAGTCCTCCACCTAGCTGATTCACTGACAGAAGTAGCCAATAGTTGTTTGCGCTGACGAATTCCCCTGTCGACGTCATTCCGCTCATTAGGTGAAGTGTTATTCTATCGCCTCGCTGACCTTGAGCGGCGATTTCCTGTGGGCAGTCGCTGTGAATATCTGACGGGCTTACAAGTTCGCTGGCGCCAATCCTTGTCGCGAATAGACAAACAAGCAGGAATAGTTTCCAGGGGGACCTGCGATATTCATGTCCACTGTGATCCATGTAGCCAATAAATCGTCAATCAATAGCGAACGCAAGCAACTTAGAGTAGGTCGAAACCCCTGCGGTTTCGACATGTTGTTTGCTTTTAACTGCTGGATGCCCGCTCTTTGGCGGGGCGTGACAGAATCTGTGCGCGGCACATATCCTTGTGTGCCCGTTCTCGAATGGCGCAGACCGAGACCTTCAACCCATAAAAGGTGTCAGCCGCGCAAGAAGACGGACCTACGAATGCTAGACTCCACCAATTAAGTAGTAAGACTTTGAAAACTTGAGCTCAATCTTTTGGTGTTGCCTACCAATCTCAGTGCCATGCCTTCGGTCTTGCAGTCTGGAGTAGACTTCGAGAGACACCGGACACTTCGAAGTGCTGCGTGTGTATGCGGCGAAACTGTGAGCGACGTACCACTGCGGAAAAAGATCTCGACCTGCAACCGCCAAATCCGCAGAGTCGGCCGAAGACTGCCCCGACCAGCGGCGATAAGGCTCTGAACCACTATAGCCGTGAGGAACTTCTCGGGACGGTACAATAGTCTGTACTGAATCAGCACACATACCGAACAATTTGATTGAATCTATGAATAGTATTGGAATGGTATCGATGTTAGTGGTGTCGGGCACTTTGTTCAGGAAATGCAGTTGCAGGTTAAGACTGCAGTTAGATGCACAGTAACCATCGATCTTCAACTTGTACCGATCGAATAACACGATCGGAGGCTTGGAAACTACTTGCTTCAGATTGATGTTTTTTCCTATGCATCCCCAGAGTGACAGGAATGCAATACTAAAGCAATAGACGACAATGCTAACATTCCGGAAGAGATTCATGAGGCGCTCTATAATTCTGATCAGCAATGGATCACACGGAAAATAGTCTCCGACATAATGATAATTGATCCTATAATCGTGAACAAGCGCC
>JBGAWZ010000214.1:0-4285 GCA_044227335.1 Candidatus Zixiibacteriota bacterium
CGGTAACAAAAACACCCCCGTTCGGGGGCGTTTTCATTTTTCGGAAATCGTGGCGCACGGGGACGTACACCACGCACAATCAACTGCGAGTAAAGCTATTCGCTCTTAGCCTCGCCGCCGGTTTTTTCCATGCCCATTTCCGACAACTGCTCGCGAATACGGGCCGACTTGCCGGTCAACGTGCGCAGGTAGTACAATTTCGCGCGACGAACCTGTCCGCCACGAACTTTTTCGATCTTGGTCACGTTGGGTGAATAGAGCGGGAAAGTACGTTCCACGCCGATACCGGAGGAAATCTTGCGCACCGTGAAGGTGGCGCCGAGTCCGCCGCCGCGACGGCCAATCACTGTTCCCTGAAAAACCTGAATACGTTCTTTGTCGCCTTCGACAATGCGCACGTGCACTTTGATGGTATCTCCCGAGCTGAAATCCGGGAGATCGTCGCGCAGGTACGCTTTTTCAACTTGTGCGATCTGTTTCACGATCGATCCTTTCTCTATAGTTACGTAATCTCACGTTTTCTTATTTTTGCAACCATCGCCAGTTCTTCATCGGATAACTCCGCCTTATCAACCAGCTCCGGCCTATGTTTCAAGCATTTGCGAATCGCTTCCTCGCGCCTGAATTTCTTGATCTTGGCATGGTCGCCGCTCAAAAGCTCGTCCGGCACCGCCAGCCCTTCGTACTCACGCGGGTGAGTGTAGCAAGGAGAGCCGAGCAATTGGTTCATATACGAATCTTCAAGCGCCGATTCAAAATTCCCAAGCACTTTTGGCAGTAGTCTCGCCACTGCGTCGACCATCACCAGCGCCGCCGGTTCACCGCCGGTCAGGATATAGTCGCCGATTGAAACTTCGAGCATTTCGTACCGCGACAAAAGCCGTTCGTCGATACCAAGGTAGTGGCCGCACACGATTGTGATCCGCTCAGCCAGCGACAGTTTTATCGCCAGTTCCTGATTAAACGGTACACCCGCCGCTGAGGTCAAAATCACGTACTGTCCGGGCGGATTGGCAGTTCCGGGCGTATAGCCAAGACTTTGCAGACAGCGATCGATTGGCTCGATCTTCATCACCATGCCGCCGCCCCCCCCAAACGGGGTGTCGTCGGCCGTGTGATGCTTGTCCGTCGCAAAGTCGCGAGGATTTACGATTCCGATGTCAAAGAGCCGTTTATCCCACGCTTTTCCCACCAGCGACTGTTTCAGCGAAACCGCGAAAAAGTCGGGGAAGAGCGTGACAATGTCAAATTTCATCGTCGTCTTCAGCCGGCGCCGTTTTCACCGGCCAAAAGTCCGGCCGGATTAATCACGATCTTATGCGCCGCAATATCGATCGACCGAACAAAGTCGGTTACCGCCGGGCAGAGCCAGCGATGACCTTCGGTGTCGCCGATCAGGTAGACATCGTTGGCCGGATACCGCTGGACATCGGCAATCGTGCCTATCGCCCGGCCGCTACCTTCCTCGATCACTTCGCACCCGATCAGATCGAATACATAGTACTGATCCTTTTCAAGCGGGACCAGTTGCGTGCGCGGGACTGCCAGTTCACAATTTGCCAGTTCCATCGCCGCTTCGGGTGTGTCAACCGTCTGCAATTTGATCACCGGTCGTCCGCCGACCAGCTCACTTGATTCGATCTGATACTCGATCCATCCGTTCGGCCTTGACACAAACACCGAATTCATCTCCAAAAAGCGGTCGGGGAAATCGGTCAGCGGATACACGGCTATTTCACCGTCGACCCCGCGCGGACGACCCAGTCGTCCCACCGCTATGTAATCCTGTTCGTTCAACTACTCCAATATTTCCAATACTGCGCGTTTTCCCTGGCGGGCGGCGGCCGCCGCCAGAATCGTGCGAATCGACTTGGCTGTCTGGCCTTGCCGGCCGATCACTTTGCCAAGATCGCCCTGGCCGACCCTAAGCTCGTACACTGTTGTCCGCTCGCCAACCACCTCGGTAACCGTTACCTGATCCGGAAACTCGACAAGCGCCCGAACGACGTACTCGATGAAATCCCTCATGACGAGACCCTTTCAACCTTGCCCGGGTTATCGTACTCACAGTCCTTGCGATTTCTGCGGTCGACCGTCTCGCGACGGTATCAACTTCTGCGCGTCGTCGATCAGGCCGTGGCGGCCGCGTCGGCGACAGTCGCTTTTTTCATCCGCCGGGTCTTTTTGGTGCGCTCTTTGATGGTCGTTCTTAAGACCATCGCCGAGACATCTTCGCCTTTTTTCGCCTTGTAGTACTTTTCCCAGTAGCCGACCTGCGTCAAGAGTGTCTTGACGGTGTCGCTCACTACCGCGCCATCATCAACCCACTTGGTCATTTTGTCTTCGACAATCTGAACAATGGCGGGTTTGGTGATTGGGTTGTAGGTGCCGAGGGTATCGACAAACCGTCCGTCACGCGACAAACGCGAGTCGATCGCCACAATACGGTAAAAGGCGCGCTTCTTTGCGCCCATCCGACGGAGTCTCACTGCTAATGCCAAGAAACAATCTCCTTTTCTCGCCGTCTCACTTGAAGGCAAACCCTTTGGGGAGTCCGGCGAATTTTCGTTTATTCATTGATCCAAACATTCTTTGCATCATCGTAAACTGCTTGAGCAGTTGATTGACTGTCTGCACAGTCGCACCCGAACCGGTCGCGATCCGCTTTTTGCGGGAGCCGTCGATGATATGCGGATTGCGCCGCTCTTTGGGCGTCATCGACTGGATAATAGCCGCCATCCGGTCGACTTCTTTTTCATCAAAGGTCATTCCCTTCATCGCCTTTCCGGCGCCGGGAATCATCTGCAGGACCGACTCAAGCGGCCCCATCTTTTTCAGTTGCTGTATCTGATCGAGGAAATCCTCAAAGTCGAACTGCGCGCGAAGCAGTTTTTCCTGCATCTTCTGTGCTTTTTGCAGATCGACTGTCTCCTGCGCCTTTTCAACCAGCGAGACAATATCGCCCATGCCCAGAATGCGCGAGGCGAGGCGGTCCGGATAAAACGGCTCGAGATCAGCCAGTTTCTCGCCGACCGAAGCCAGCTTGATCGGGCACCCGGTCACTTTGCGAATCGAAAGCGCCGCGCCGCCGCGAGCGTCGCCGTCGAGTTTGGACAGCACCACACCGGTCAGATGCAAACGAGCGTGAAACGCCGCGGCAACTTTGACTGCATCCTGTCCAGTCATCGCGTCGGCGACAAGTAGTGTTTCGGCCGGTTTCACCAGCGCCTGAATCTCCTCCAGCTCGTGCATCAACTCGTCGTCGACATGAAGTCGACCGGCGGTATCCAGAATTACCAGATCGATAAAATTCTTCTCTGCGAACTTGACCGCCTCACGGCAGATCTCCGGCGGCTTGGCGCCTTCAAGATGGAAATGTGCCACACCAATCGAATCGGCCAGTACTTTGAGCTGTTTGACTGCCGCGGGGCGATAAATATCGGCGGCGACCAACAGCGGCTTTTTGTTTTTCCGCTTGGTCATCAGGGCGAGCTTGCCGGTCAGGGTCGTCTTTCCTGATCCCTGCAAACCGCAGACCATGTAGACAGTCGGAGTCTTATCAATCGGCGCCAGCGGAACAGCCGTCCCGCCAAGAAGCGAGACTAATTCGTCGTGGACAATTTTTACAATCAGTTGGCCGGGATCGATTGATTGAATGACCTCGGTGCCGACTGCTTTTTCCTCGACCGCCTTGACAAAGTCGCGTGCGACCTTGTAATTCACATCGGCTTCGAGCAGTGCCTGACGAACATCACGCATCGCATCGCGGATGTTTGTCTCCGAGAGCTTGCCGTGGCCGCGAAGCTTCTTGAAGACCAGATCGAGTTTGTCAGACAGAGAACCAAACATAGTTTTTCTATTCCAATACCTAACGCTGTCGCTTGAGGGGTTAAAATCAAGAGACAGAACACCCCATGCCCCGCGCGGGCGGGGATTGGAGCCTGCTAATATACTACAAACGGGGCCTTAGGCAAGGGGGGGGCTGGTCCGCGCCGAATATTGGGCTGTCGCTAACCTGTTGCATCATAGTATGATAACGGCCCGTTGTCAACGGGCTTTCCGTTGAGGGGATACAGCACAGAGTCGGCTACATAGAAAAGTGTCGGGTCAGCCAACGTTTTCTCAGGGCATCCAGTTGTTTGTACGTCCCATCCTTCAGCGCGACATGGCCGCCAGCGGAGATCTTCTCAAATGAAAACGGGCGGCCGAGGTCGGTCAAACGGGTGACTAGTTCTTCAGATTGCGAGATCGGCACACTCCAGTCGTTGGTGCCGTGCATGATTAG
>JBGAWZ010000215.1:0-4273 GCA_044227335.1 Candidatus Zixiibacteriota bacterium
AGGTAATCAGGGCGCGCTGTCCCTTACCAATCGGACACATCAGGTCAATCACGCGGGTGGTCAGGTCGTCGGGGTTCGACTCAAGCAGGAACGGGACATTCGGATAGAGCGGCGTGAGATTATCGAAAAGGGTCTTATGCTTGGCGACATCCGGATTTTCGTTGTTGACCGTTTCGATCTTGAGAAGCGCAAAGTACCGTTCGTTATCTTTTGGCGGGCGAACCTGGCCGTTGATCGTGTCGCCGGTGCGAAGATCAAAGCGCTTGATTTGAGAGGGAGACACATAGATATCATCCGGACCCGGCAGATAGTTGTAATCTGGCGAGCGCAGAAAGCCGTATCCCTCTTCCATAATTTCCAGCACACCCTCGGCGAAAATCGCGCCATTGGCGTTGGACCGGCTCTCCATGATTTTGTAAATAAGCTCCTGCTTGCGAAGCCCCGATACTCCCGGGATATCCAGATCCTCGGCCGTTTTCAAAAGTTCGGCGATCGTCTTGGTTTTCAGTTCGGCCAGTTCAACATTCTCAGCCATGATACTACTCACCCTCTCTTACGGGTGCCGCGACGAACCGGCTCATCTTCGACCAGCTCCACCGGGGCATCTCCCCACAATTTTTCAAGCGCATAAAAGCGCCGCGTTGGTTCATGAAATACGTGCACTACAATATCAACATAATCAAGCAAGACCCAGTTGCCTTGCCGTGCGCCTTCGGTCACGATCGGTTTGTGTCCCTCCAGCCGCATGCCATCTTCGATTCCCTCGGCGATTGCACGGACATGGACTCCGGCGCTACCGGAGACAATGACAAAGTAATCGCAAACGGAGGAAATCGATTTCAGTTTCAGAATCTTGACATCGAACCCTTTTTTGTCCAGGGCGAGTCTTCCGGCGAGGCGGGCGCGGGACAGTGCGGACTGCGTTCTCAAGTTTTCCTGGTTGTCTCCTTGCCGATGCCCGGGGAGAGCGATAAGCTCCGGTAATCGTCGCCCAGCACCAGCGTTACGGATATGTTTCGTGTGTTATGTTCCAAAGGCAAAACCGTGATCCGACTCTTATCCATACCAAGTCGCGCGGCCATCGCTTCTGCTACCGACGCATTGTGGTCACGAGCCACCAAAAACGAGTGCGCCACTCTTCGCGCGGCGAATTTGGCTGTGTCGACCACCGCAAAGCTCATCTGGGCCGACATCGATTTTTCCAGTATCCCCGCGACGGCCTTGCCAAGTGTCACATCAGGTGTGGCATTGACAATCTGCAAACGGACCATCGTTTCCGGTCCGGCCAGCGACCGCGAGACCGACCGAGTCGACGATATTCCGAACCAACCAACATACCCAAGTCCGGCGACCAACAAGGTCAGGCAGAACCCGTCGAATATGACACGACCAATCCGTCGCCGGTTAGTCGGTTCTTCGATTCTACTTGATTCAGATGTTGAAATATCTTGAGGTGAGGTCATTCGTAAGCTGAGGCGGGCCTGGCGGGATCAACAAATCATTCGGGACCAATAATTGTGGCGGGATTTCGCACTCCTCGATAAGCCGACGGCCAGGCGAGGCCGTTGATGGTTTGAAAACTTAGCGACATGGAAAAATTCTTCGATGGCTTGTAATCAAGCCAGAAACTCGGCAAAAGACTCACATTCTGTCCGGGAGTGGTCAGATTGCCGCTGATTCCGTGGGCCACGCCCAGATCCAACATCAGATTCAACTTGCTCGAAAACGGATACGACATGCTGGTGTGAAGCATCCCCATCGAGCCGCTGTAGGCGCCGCCGGAAAAATACGAAAGCGAATAACTATTAGCCCAGCGAATTTTGGACAAATCCAAAAACGAGTACAACCCCGAACTGGATTTGACACCGACCGGATTCATCGACGTTACTTCCTGCAAGGTCGCCCGATCGACATGCTGTGCCGATACCGACAACGCACACAAGAGTACAGCCAACACAACGATAAACTTTTTCATACTGAATTTCCGCTTTCTGTACTTACAGTAAACAGAGGAACTCTCGGTTCGTCAACCAAAAATCGACTTGCCTTCAAATCGTGCATTCGGGTGACTCTTTTCCCGTCTGCGTCTTATACGACGCTTAGCCGGTTCCCGTATCAAACAATATCGGCTACTCGTTGCCGAATTTCGCTTCTAGAGCGGTGAGGTCTTCCACCGAGTTTACTCCGAGCACTTCCTCCGGTCGCGTCGCCGAAACAACCGACGCACGCAAGCCATTGCGGTTAAATATCTTAACAACGTCGGTCAGGTAGTATTCTCTCTGGGCATTGTTATTGCCGAGTTGATCGATCACTTTGAACAATTCTTGGTTGTCAAAGCAAAATGTCCCGGAATTGACTTCGTCGATCTGGCGGACGGAATCACTCGCGTCTTTGTGTTCGATGATATCCAACAGCTGGTTGGGCGAGGTTCCCCGAATTATTCTCCCGTACCCGGTCGGGTCGGCGAAAACGGCAGAAAGGCAGGTTCCTGAAGCTTTGGTCTCCAAATGTACTTTGAGCAACTCATTTACTGAGTTGACTGACAATAGCGGAACATCGCCTGCGACTACCAGAGTTGTTCCATGGAAATCCGCCATTGCCTCGCGGGCCATCATGACCGCGTGGCCAGTTCCTAGTTGTTCCCGTTGCCACGCGAATTGGACCGGATAATCGACGAGCGCCGATTGAACCTCTTCCCCCTTGTGCCCAACTACGACAACAACCCGGGCGGGATGGAGGCGGGCAAGAGTATCCAGTAGTATCTTGATCATCGGTCGGCCGCAGACCGGATGAAGTACTTTCGGCAAATCGGATTTCATCCGTTTCCCTTTGCCGGCGGCCAGAACGATAACTGCCAGTTGTTGATTCAAGTGTAAAGATCCAAATCGTAATCGAAGTTAAGCAGGAAATTACTTGGTAGGGCGGTTCTTTCCGTCGACATGCACAATCACCGGCTTGAACGAATCGGCCTTGTCGCGATCGATCTGCGCGTAGGCAATAATGATCACCAGGTCGCCGACCGCCGCTTTACGAGCAGCCGCGCCGTTGATGACAATTTCGCCCGAATTCGGCTTGCCTGGGATGACATACGTTTCAAATCGTTCGCCGTTATTGATATTTGCCACTGCGACCTGCTCATACGGTACAAGATCGGCCAGCCGCATTAACTCGGAGTCAATGGTGATCGACCCTTCATAGTTGAGGTTGGCGTCTGTGACCGTCGCCCGGTGTATTTTCGATCTAAAGATTGTAATTTTCATATTTTCATTTTACAGAACATCGTTATGCACCAAAAAGCTCCCCGAATATACGGGCATTCGGCAATTGCGCAACCCCGTGTTCTGTCCGGTTTCTAACTCCTAGTGTTGTGGCGGCTTATGGGCCCCTGAGTGTGAGCGGCACTCTCCGCCTCTCTTCAATTACTCTCGGCCCGATTGTCATACCCACCCATTCTGTTATTCCTGCCCTTTTCGTCATTCCCGCCCCTTCTGTCACTTCTGCGAAATTGGGAATCCAGGCCTCGACTTTCTACCGGAATCTTTAAACTATGATTCAATCCCCGTTTTTAGATTCCCTTCGCCACCCAAAAATGACAAATTCCGAAATTGAGAAAAAATGGGACCGCCGGTCCCGCCAATTCAGTACAAAGGACACAAATGGACAAATTCGTAGTTGCCGGTCCGGCAAAAATCCGGGGGAAAATTAAGACCGACGGATCCAAAAACGCCGCCCTGCCGATCATTGCCGGCGCACTTCTAATCGACAAAGGCCAGACAATACTTCGCAATATTCCGCAACTTCGCGATATCGACACCATAGTCAAAATGCTCGAATATGTCGGGGCGAAGGTCAAGTACGACCCCAAGTCCGAGACAATGGCCATCAATGCCGAAGGGGTTCGCGAAAACACCGCGCCATATGAGTTGATGCGCCAGATGCGGGCGTCATTTTTGGTGCTTGGTCCGCTGTTGGCCCGGATGGGCTCGGCAAAGATCTCTCTTCCCGGCGGGTGTTCGCTCGGCGCGCGACCGGTCGACTACCACATAAAGGCGTTTGCAGCCATGGGCGCGACCGTCTCCGAAGAAGCCGGGTATGTTATCGCCAAAGCCAAAAAGCTCACCGGCGGCACGATCTACTTTGATAAACCGTCGCACACCGGCACAGAAAACATCCTCTACGGCGCGGTCATGGCGAAAAAACAAACCATCATCACCAACGCCGCCTGCGATCCGGAAATAATCGATGTCGCCAATTTCCTTAACAAAGCCGGAGC
>JBGAWZ010000216.1:0-4237 GCA_044227335.1 Candidatus Zixiibacteriota bacterium
ACTTGAGGGCACGAATAGCGTGACCCAGGATGAGGCGAGATTGCTTCGGTCGCCTAAGAAGGCGACGCTCGCAATGACGATTGGGTGGGTCTCCATTCGATATCAATCACAAGATGTCGGGTAGTCAATTCGCCTCGTCTTCGACGATCCGATTTGCCAACCCGACCTACACCTGACCTACCAAGATCATGCGTACGAGCTCCCACAAACAAAAGAGCCGCGGGTGACGATCCCGCGGCTCTCGTGCTTTTATTGAACGTGCGATAAACTCAGGTACTTCGCTTTCTTACTTCAGCATCAGCATTTTTTTGGTCTGGCTGTAGTCACCGGCGAGAATGCGATAGAAATAAATGCCGCTGGCGACAGTGTTGCCACTGCTGTTGCGTCCGTCCCACACGACAGAATGATTCCCCGCAGGGAGTTCTTGGCTGACCAACGAGTTGACCTCCTGGCCAAGCAGGTTGAACACCGAGACATCAACTTTGCCGGCTTTCGGCAGAGCGAAACTGATCGTGGTGGTCGGGTTAAACGGATTCGGATAATTCTGCTCAAGGGCGTATTCGGTCGGCAGATTGTCTCCCGAAACACCGGCGAGCGATACGCTGACCTGGTCAAAGCGAGCTTCTTCCTTGGTCAACTGAACGGTACCGCCGGCCGTGCCGCGATACACAAAGGTGTTAGCGTGGCTCGGGTTCTGCGTCGTGGTCGCCTCAAGCGTGACACTGGTCACCGAGGGATTGTCGACGGTAAACACCAAATTGGCGACCGGACCAGAACCGGCGGCAAGTTCAGACTTGCGCTCGGACGAGATCTGGTTAACCAATCCAATGATGACGGTCTTAGTGGCGGCATCGTTGTGGTACAACTTCATATCGAAGTAGTCCACGCGAGTATTCGCAAAGTTGACCTCTTTGAGCGTCACTCCATCGGAATACTTGAGCGCCATGTCGACCGCTGTCAGACCATCCTGGTTGGTGATCTCAAGCGGTATCGTCACCGTGTTTTCAGATACCACCGCTTTGGACGGAGCGATCTTGGCCGCACCGAACACAAGCGCCGGGACCATCAACATGATGGCGATGACTGAGATGATGGTAAAACGTTTCAACAAGGTTCACCCCCATGGGGCTATACTGTTTGAACTTTGGTCAATCCGAAATCATTCCCTGATTTCAGCCAACCGTTTTCTATTCGCAATACGACAATTGCTTCCTGTCAGGCGTGACCAACGCAATCAGAAAAGTGAGGGGTGGGGATAACCTATGTCCGCTACTAACTTACACTTTCGAGGCGGCGCTGTCAATAAAAATCTTGGTTGGGTCATCGCAATGAGACTTGTGCCGGTAGACACCGCTCGTAAACCACTCCTCCACCCCCTTATACAGGTAAGCTTGTTGGTAAGTTCCCTACTGTGTGATGGCGCAGGAAATGCGCCGTGGGTTTGAAACGGATAATCGTACTGAACCTGATCTTCGAGCAAGCGAGTCCACGATCGCGGGACGCCTAAGTAATTACAACACAAATAGTTATAGACTGTGCGGCGGTCAGCACATCATCGGTCCCGAACAACAAAGGCGACCCTATTGGGTCGCCTTTCGTGCTCACCGGTGAATCCGTGATTGACTACGATCAGCTTTTCCTATTTAGAAAATTCTTCAAGCTATCGATAATGTCGATCGGGACCGGGAATATGATTGTCGAGTTTTTCTCAGTGGCTATTTCGGTCAACGTTTGCAGATAGCGAAGTTGAATGGCGTTGGGCGCAGTGGCCATGACTGTGGCGGCTTCGGCCAGCTTGGCTGAGGCCTGCATTTCTCCCTCGGCGTGAATGATCTTGGCGCGGCGTTCACGTTCGGCCTCGGCCTGTTTGGCCATCGCGCGTTGCATCTCGATCGGGAGATCGACGTTCTTGACTTCGACGACACTCACTTTGACACCCCACGGCTCGGTCTGGGAATCGATGATTTTCTGAAGTTCGGCGTTGATCTTGTCGCGGTTGGTCAGAAGATCATCAAGTTCGAGTTGTCCGAGCACCGAGCGGAGAGTTGTCTGCGCGATTTGCGAAGTGGCCTCAAAGTAATTAGCTACTGAAACGATCGCCCGGTTGGCGTCGATGATCTGGAAATACAGTACGGCGTTCACTTTCACCGAGACGTTGTCTTTGGTGATGACGTCCTGAGAGGGGACATCGTAGGTGATCACGCGCAGGTCGACCCGCACCATCTTGTCAATGATTGGGATCAGAATGATCAGCCCCGGCCCCTTGGCGCCGATCAGACGGCCGAGCCGGAAGATGACACCGCGCTCAAATTCGCGGAGTACCTTAAGGGTGTTAAAAAGTATTATCAGCCCGAAAAATATCAGGGCCGCTATGATGGGGAAAGTTGTGTCCATGCTGGTTCCCTCCTTGTTATCCGATTCGTTTGACTTTCAGAGTAAGACTGTCGACGCCGGTAATTTCGACTTTGGTTCCGGCTGAGATTGGTTCATCGGCCTGGTACTTCCAAAGTGCGCCGTCGACGAAAACAAATCCATCGCCTCGTGCTTCGCCGTGCTTGCCGACCAGCGCATGTGATCCAAGAAACGGCTTATGGCGGGCCGCTTTGGCCACTAACAGCACAACGGCGAGCGCGACGACTCCTATAGCAACAGCCATCGTGATCAGAACTGAAGTCGAGACGCGCAAATTTGGGTCGACAGTATCGATGAGCATGAGTCCGCCTAAGAACAATGCGACGATGCCGCCAATGGTAAGCAGACCATGAGAAATGACTTTTATCTCGGCGATGAATAAACCGATGGCGAGTAAGATCAAGGCAACACCCGCCCAATTGATTGGTAATGTTTGGAAAGAATAGAACGCAAGTATCAAGCAAATTCCGCCGACCACACCGGGCAAGATAGCGCCGGGATTGTACAGTTCGAGCACGATGCCCAGACCACCGATCGAGAATAAAATAAAAGCGATGTCGGGTTGTGTGATGATATCCAACAGGCGCTGAACGAAAGATTGCTGGACGTTTACTATTTCGGCATTAGTCAGATGCAATACTTTCTTTCCGGAGGGAAGGTCAACCTCACGGCCGTCGAGCTTGGCTAAAAGTGAATCAAGATTCTCCGCGCGAAGATTTATCACATTGGAGTCGAGCGCTTCTCTGTCGGTGATAGAAACCGATTGACGAACTGCTCGCTCGGCCCAGGCGGCGTTGCGTCCGCGCTTGTCGGCGGCCGCCTTGATTTGCGCGACGGCGTCGTTGGTGATCTTCTCATTCATGATCGAATCGATCTTCTGGCCCTCTCCCCCGACCGGATGCGCCGCGCCGATGTTAGTTGAAGGAGCCATCGCGGCCAGGTGCGCGGCGTAGGTCATATAAACGCCCGCCGATCCAGCGCGCGCACCAGAGGGAGCGATATAGACACAGACCGGAGTGTAGCTATTGAGGAATCGTTTGCAAATCGACCATGTCGGTTTGGTGAATCCGCCCGGAGTATCGAGATTAATCACCAGTAGTTCAGCTCTGGCCTCGTTGGCTTTGTCCAGTGCGTCGGCAAGACGATCATCGGTCACCGCGCCGATGGCGCCATCGATTGTGATGGTATAAACGAGAGGGCGAACAGCGGACTTTTTGACGGATGTATCAGGATTTGTCTGGGCTATGACGACGGTTCGGTAGATCGGTTTGTCTGAAAGCGAACTGAGCATCGTGCCGATAGCCGGCAGAATTAGGAATATCGAAAAGAGCGTGAGGACGGTGATTTTCTTCATATCCGATATCCTCCCATGCGGGTAATATCCATTGCGCCAAGAGCAGTGTCAAACGAAATCGAAGATGAATTAGTCACAATTGAATCGACGCAGAACTATATACCGGTACGCCGTCGATAACAGTCGCAAGCACACGCAGGTCATACAATTGTGTGGCCGGAATGTTGGTCGGGTCCTTGGCAAGGATGACAAAGTCGGCCGCGTATCCGGGGAGTAGATATCCACGCCGGTCTTCCTCACCGGAGGCAATCGCGGGTCCAACTGTGAACGCATGCAGAGCCGCCGAGGCAGGAAGCGATTCGGCAGGGAAAAATTTGTCGCGGCTGTTTTGCTTGACGCGCCGCACTGCGGCGGCGATGCCGGCAAGAGGGTCAAGCGGTTCGATTGGAACATCGGATCCGAACGCAAGCGGAATACCGGCGTTACCGATGGATCTGAACAAATATGCGTCGCCTGCCTGGTCTGGCCAGT
>JBGAWZ010000217.1:0-4218 GCA_044227335.1 Candidatus Zixiibacteriota bacterium
GGACAGCCAGCCCGACAAGATGGACGAAAATATCGAGTCGCTGACCAACTTGGAAGAGAATCTGGTCGAGTACGGATACAATATCAACGACCTCCCGATGGTGATTCAATTTAACAAGCGCGATCTGCCGGGAGTGCTCTCAGTTGATCAGCTCAACGCGCGTTTGAATCCGCGTCGGTTGCCGCATTTTGAAGCTTCAGCGACCGTCGGAAATGGCGTATTCGATACCCTGAAGTTGGTGATTCGCCTGGTTCTTGAAAAAGCCAAGACGACCCAATCGGCGTCGCCGACGGCTACCGCCGCGACACCGCGTGCAGTACCTGTAGCTGAACCCGTAGTCGAGCCGGAATATCCGGGCGCTCGTCAGCCGCAACCGATAGCGGCGGCGGCGATGGAGCCGGCTCGCACACCAGTTGCGCAACCAAGCTATGCGCCGGCGGCAGTTGCCGAACCGGTAGCAGTACGAGAATCGGTGTCGATAGCTGAGCCGGTCGCACGGCCATATCCGGGGAGCCGCGCCGGCGGAGCCGGGGAAAAACAGCAGGCGCCGGCGGCGCGCCCGATGCGTGAGTCGTATGAGCCGTCCGCGATGGAAGACTCTGCCGACGATACCGGTGAAACCCGGATTGTCGAACGGGGTCATCACCATGTATCGCAGTCGCCGCACATGGCGCCGTCGCTCCGAAAACGTAACGAACCCAAAAAGCGCGGATTCTTCAAGCGCTTATTTGGCATCAAATAGAAGAGCCGGAGGAAAAGATGTCAGACGATTCGCTCATCATCTATGAAGAAGAAATCACGCGCATTGACGCTGTCATGGCGAAAATGCTCAAGGGAGCGGAAGCCAAGTGTGCTCTTCTGGTTGATAAAGATGGCCACCTGATTACGCGTCAGGGGTTCACCCACTCGCTGGACACGACTGCCTTGGCGGCCTTGCTGGCGGGGGCGTTTGCCTCGACCAAAGAAATCGCCCGTTTGGTGGGAGAACCGGAATTCTCGGTGCTCTTTCATCAGGGGAAGAAAGACCATATCCACATGACAATCGTGGGTGAACGATCGATCCTTGTGGTCATTTTCGATGACCGCACGACGATCGGTATGGTCAGGTTGTTCGCCAAGGAAACCGCAGTCGAGTTGACCAAGGTATTTGAAGAAGTGAAGGCGAAGTCGTCGAGCGGGAAAAAGCCGGAACTGTCGCGCGACTTTTCTGACGCCGCCCAGTCCAAGCTCGACGATATTTTCCAGGATTAGCACGCTATCGTTTCCGGCCACACGGCATGATGCCAAACCGGATTGCAATGTTGCGCACGTAGGAGCCCGATGTCCGCTGAACTTAGCGCCATACTGGTGCAGGCCGGGAAGATCACTCAGGATCAAGCCGATAAGGCCCTGGCCCTCGCCAAGGATAAAAAGGAGAAGTTCGAGACTGTTCTCGTGCAGATGGGGGCAGTTGCGTCCGAAGACGAGCTGGCGGGGTTTGTCGGCAAGCATCTTAAGATCGGAACTCTTCGCTTATCCGATATCGAACTGAATGCCGAAGTTGTCAAGCTGATCCCGCTTGATATCGCGCGCAAATTCAAAGTCATCGCCGTTTCCAAGATCAACAAAGTGTTGACGGTCGCGATCAGCGATCCGAATAATATTTACGTTCTTGACGCCATCAAGTTTATCACCGGATGCAATGTCCAGCCGGTGATTTCTCCAGAGCGGGCAATCGAAAAAGCGATTGAGGCGAATTACGGCTCATCCAATCAACTGACCGAAATGGTCAAGGGGCTGGAAAACGACGAAACGCTTGAGGTTGTTGAATCGGACGATACGGTCAGCGAGTCTGATCTGCTTTCAGCGATTCAAGACAAACCGCTTGTCAAACTGGTTGACTCGATTATCTCCGAAGCGATCCGAATGGGGGCCTCGGACATTCACTTTGAAATGTACGAAAAGCGGATTCGTGTGCGGTATCGTATCGACGGTGACCTGCGCGAAATGGCGCCGCTACCGTTTAAGTATCGGGCGGCGATTGTCTCGCGTATCAAGATCATGGCCGACCTGGATATTTCCGAGCGGCGTTTGCCGCAGGACGGCCGTATCAAAGTCAAGACAATGGGGCGAACGGTTGACCTTCGCGTGTCGGTCCTGCCGATGATTTTTGGCGAGAAGGTCGTGATGCGTATTTTGGATCCGACCGCGCTCAAGGTCGATATGACCAAGCTCGGATTTCGCCAAGCCGATCTGGATAAGTTCACCGAGGGCATTCACCATCCCTACGGAATTGTGCTGGTGACAGGGCCGACGGGGTCGGGTAAGACGACAACGCTCTATTCTGCGCTACAGCAGATCAATACTATCGATGTTAATATTATGACGGCAGAAGATCCGGTCGAGTTCAACTTCGAAGGGATCAACCAGGTGGCGGTACGCGCGGAAATCGGGCTTACCTTTGCCTCAGCCCTGCGATCATTTCTTCGGCAGGACCCGGACATCATCATGGTCGGTGAAATTCGAGACGGCGAAACTGCCGAAATCGCGATTAAAGCTGCGCTCACCGGTCACCTTGTTTTTTCGACCCTTCACACCAACGACGCACCGTCGTCGGTCACTCGTCTGATCGATATGGGCGTGCCGTACTATCTGGTGGCGTCGGCGACCAAACTGATCATGGCTCAGCGTATGACGCGCAAGATTTGCCAAAGTTGCAAGCAGGAAGTAAATCTGACAGCTGAGCAAGTCGACAGTTTGAAGGTTCCGGCTGATCTTCTCAAAGGCATACGAGCCTTTAGGGGAATTGGGTGCAACGATTGCAACAATACGGGCAAGGCGGGTCGAAGCGGTATCTACGAAGTGATGCCCATTTCTCCCGCGATTGAGGCCGCGATTTTGCACAAGGCCCCGGACACGGAACTCCGCCAGCTCGCCCTTTCTGAAGGGATGTTTAGTTTGCGTATGGCGGCAGTTGAAAAGATGCGTAGCGGGCTGATCGATCTGGAAGAAGTCTTCGCCGTTACCAGCGCCTGATCTGGTTTTCCCTCTAAATTCATCCCCTCGTAAAACACCTAGCGGCTCAAGAGCTTAGACGGGGCTGTTGCCATTTTGCCAGTCAAGATTTTCGGCAATTGACCGATAATCAAACAAAGATTCCGCCGGTCGGCGAAGAGGCTATCCGGCGCCACTCTTAAGGAGCATTGCATGGTCACGTTACGTGAATTATTGGAACAGATGGTTCAAATGGACGCCTCCGACTTGCACCTGACGGTCGGTACGCCGCCGGTGGTGCGTGTGGACGGCAAACTGGTTCGCATGAATCACGATGTTATGACCGCCGAGCAGATCAAGAAGATCGCCTATTCGATGCTCAACGAAAAACAGAAGATGAAATTCGAGCAGAACTGGGAGCTGGATTTCAGCTTTGGTATCGAGTCGATGAGCCGATTCCGCGCCAATATGTTTATGCAACGCGGCTGTGCGGCGGTGGCGCTCCGGCAGATTCCGTACAAAGTACGGTCGTTTGAAGAACTGGGACTCCCCAAAGTGATTGCCGAATTTGCGCGATTGCCGCGCGGATTGGTCCTTGTCACCGGGCCGACCGGTTCGGGCAAATCGACCACGCTGGCGGCGGTGATTGACAAAATCAATCGCGAACGCCCGGTTCACATCATTACAGTCGAAGATCCGATTGAATATTTGCATCGCCACCAGACGGCGGTGATTAATCAGCGCGAGGTCCACTCCGATACACCATCGTTTTCGTCCGCGCTCAAGTATGCGCTTCGCGAAGACCCGGATGTCGTGTTGATCGGTGAAATGCGCGACCTGGAAACGATTGAATCGGCCTTGTCGATTTCGGAAACCGGTCACCTGGCCTTTGCCACTCTGCACACCAACTCCGCGGCCGAATCGATCAACCGCATCATCGATGCTTTCCCGGCCAACCAGCAGGAACAGGTACGTGTGTCGCTCTCGTTTTCGCTCCAGGCGATTGTCAGCCAGACGCTGATTCCGAAGGTCGGCGGCGGGCGTACGATGGCGCTGGAAATTTTGATCGTAACCCCGGCGATCCGTGCGATTATTCGCGATGACAAAGTGCACCAGATTTATTCGATGATTCAGTCGGGGCAGAAATTTGGAATGAAGACGATGAATCAGTCGCTCGGTGAACTGTATCAGACCGGCAAGATCAGTATCAACGACGCGATGGGATACAGCCACAATCAGCAAGAA
>JBGAWZ010000218.1:0-4214 GCA_044227335.1 Candidatus Zixiibacteriota bacterium
GAGAGAACTCGCGTCCCGACGATCTCATCTGCAATCCGACCCGCAAGAAAGCGCTGACCAATCATCGCTCGTCGACAAAAGATATTGGTGTGGTACTCGATGTTCCCCGCAAAATGACGTTGGAACAGGCGATGGAGTGGATCAACTCCGACGAATTGGTCGAGGTCACTCCCAAAGCGATTCGCCTGCGCAAGACGATTCTCGATCTGGAACAACGCAAGCGGGCTCAAAAATTCCAGCAGATGTCCGCCCAGCAGGGAACTTCGGCCGTATCGGCGCCCCCGGTTGGGTGATCATTTTCCCGGCGAACTTTGTTATGGTTGCGACCGGCCGCTTCTTAATACCATTCCAGTGCCAAGCAAAATGATCGCGGTTCCGGCGATCATGCTTCCCGAGATAATTTCGCTCAAAATCACTCTCCCCCAGATCATGCCAAATACGGGCATCAAAAAGGCGACTGTCAGCGCCCGCGTCGGTCCGAGGTCTTCAATCAATCGGTAGTACAGTAAGTACGCAACCGCACTGCACAGTAGTGCAAAGACAACAACGCCAAACAGTATCATCACCGACATCTCGCCCCGCGCCGGAGATAGTGGAACAAACGGCAGAAGTAGCAGTCCGGCGAATACTTGACTGGCGGCGGCAATCCCCTTGGGCTTTGCCCCGCGATTGAATTTCTTGGCATACGTAGCGGAAAAACCGTAACAAAAAGTCGCAACGATACAGGCTACAATCGAAAGCACCACCATCGGTCCGTCGTCCATGACACCCATTCGCACTACCAACGTCACTCCGGCCGCACCGACCACAATACCTGTCACTCGTAACGCCGAGAGTCGTTCACCCAGCCAGAAGGCCGAAAACAGCGCGGCGAAAAACGGTGATGTCGAATTGAGAATGACCGAGAGCGAGGCCGGGATATAGAGCGCGGCAAACGAAAAACAGAGAAACGGTATCGCCGAATTGAACGCTCCAATGATGAGATACTGTTTCCAGTATTTGCGCCACTGCAGATCGAATTTGATGATCGCAAAATAGCCAACCAACGCGATCCCGGCGATCAATACCCGCAGATCGGCAGTCAACACCGGACCGAGCACCGGCGCCAATACCCGCATGAAAATAAACGATCCGCCCCAGATAGCCGAAAGCGCCAACAGTCGGACAATGTCAGCGGGACGCATCAGAACTTATCGAATGAGTTCTTGGCAATTTTGTAGCGCCCGGACGCACCGTTGATCTGACTCCCCGTTCGTGATCGAGTAGCCACTGCTTGCGCCAGATTCCGCCACCGTACCCGCACAATGTTCCGTCGGCTCTGATTACCCGGTGGCAGGGAATTACAATCGCCAGCCGGTTACGTCCGTTGGCTCGCCCAACTGCCCGCACCGCGGCCGGACTGCCGACTCGCCTGGCAAGTTCGCTGTACGAGCGCGTTTGTCCAGATGGAATTCTGCAAAGCTCTTTCCACACCGATTTCTCAAAGGGAGTTCCGGCGACGCCAAGTGAAAGTTCAAAGTTCTTGCGCGCACCGTCGAAGTATTCTTTAAGTTGAGCCGCTGTATTTTTCAATATGTCGTTGTCTCCGGGGAGCACAACGGCGCCTGTCTGCTTGCGCAACTGCACCAGCTCGCTCTCAAGAGCGCGACGGTCTACAAACTCAAGAAGAAACAATTGCTTGGCATCGGCTATAGCCACCAAGGCGCCCAGCGGTGAATCGATCCATTTCGCCAGAAGCACTTTTACCGTGTCGGCTTTGCTCGGCGGCTTACCGAATACCTGCCGAAACGCCTCCCAGAAGCCACTCGCCGAATCGAATCCGTGATCAATCTGTGCGCCGATCACCGATTCCCCTTGGTGAATCTGGTGAAGCGCCCGACCGAGTCTTCGTGCCCGCGCATAGGCCTGAAAAGTCATGCCGTAATATCTCTGAAACTGTCGGCGCGCCGTTGAGGGATCGATCCCCATCTCCCTAAGTTCCGCACCGGAGATTCTATCGGAGGGCGACTTTTCAATCACGTCACACAACTTCTGCACCAGTGCCGGCGAACGTTTGTCCCTGTCCATCGGCGCACATCGCGAGCACGGACGGTATCCCGCAAAAAGGGCGTCGGTGGTCGAAGGAAAATACTCGACATTTTCAGGCTTCGGCTTGCGGGCGGGGCAAGTCGGACGGCAGAAAATGCCGGTGGTCTTAACGCCGACAAAGAAAAGCCCCTCGAAAGAACTGTCACGCTTGACCAGCGCACGATACATAGTCGATTGGGATGGCATGTTGGTCATGAATCTGTCCTTTGCATTACTAATGTACTGCAAACGTACCGTTTACAACATCACCCCGCATACGAAATTGAGGCAGTGAATTCAGTATATTGCGGCCCGGTATTACGAGCTAAAATGTAGGCGTGGCGGCCGGTTCGTCCGTGAGAGCAGGATCGGGTATTTTCTTGCGCGAAAGATACGTGTACAGCGCCGGAATGACATAGAGGGTCAGTACCAGCGAGAACAGAAGTCCGCCAATGATGACAATCCCCATCGATTTCCTGCTCTGCGCCGCGGCGCCTAGCGCCAACGCGATCGGGAGAACGCCGAACACAGTGGCCAGACTGGTCATCAGAATCGGGCGGAAACGGTGTGTGGCGGCGTCGATGACCGCCTCAGCAATCGCCAGTCCCTGGGCGCGCCGTTGATTGGCGAATTCGACTATCAAAATGCCGTTCTTAGTGACTATACCGACCAGTGCAATAATTCCGATCTGGCTAAAAATGTTGAGTGTCTGTCCAAACATCCAAAGCGAGAACACCGCACCAGCCAATGCCAGCGGGACAGTCAGCATGATTGTCAGTGGATCGCGGAAACTCTCAAACTGTGCTGATAAGATCAGATAGACCAAAATGAGCGCCAATACAAACGCAAACAAAAGCGTGTTGGAGCTTTCCGAAAATTCCTTTGCGGTACCGGCCAAACTCGACGAAAACGTCTCATCAAGCGTTTCCGCCTTGATCTTGTCCATCTCTTTGATTGCGTCGCCGAGCGTAAAGCCGCTCGCGACATCGGCCGAAACAGTGGCCGCCACATACCGGTTGTACCGATACAATTGCGGTGGCGAACTGCGGTAAGACATCGTGACCACATTATCGAGTTGAATCAGTTCATTTCGATTATTCCGCACATAGACCGAGGAGAGATCGACCGGTTCATCGCGGTTTTCCCGGTTGGCCTGTGCGATCACCTGATACTGCTTTCCGTTGATGATAAAATACCCGTACCGCTGACCTGAAAAAAACAATTGCAGGGTCTCGGCGATGTCGCGGACAGTAATGCCCAGCGCCTGTGCGCGGTCGCGGTCGATTTGAATAGTCAATTCTGGTTTGTTGAACTTCAAATTGAGATCGACAACTTTGAACACCGAATCGCTCTGCGCTCTGGCCATAAACCGGGGGACCGCCTCGCGCAGTTTCTCCAGCGACGGCGCCTGGATCACAAACTGCACCGGCAATCCGGCATTGCGAGTGCCGCCGATTGTCTGCTCTTGAGTAACAAACGATCGCGCGAACGTCTCCGCTCTGACCTGCGAGCTGACCAGATCAACCAATTGCTGTTGGCTTCGGCCTCGCTCCTCCGGCGACGTTAGATTCACCCGCACAAATCCGGAATTTGCCGCGCCGCTGGCGGAAAATCCAGGGGCAGTCACGGAAACTATTCCATCGCGTTCAGGAAGTGAATCGACAATCGTGATCAGTCGCCCGATATATTCGTACATAGCATCATACGAAGTGCCTTCCGGAGCGGTGGCATTGACCACAAAACGGCTCCTGTCTTCCATCGGCGCCAGTTCCGAGCGAAGAAGTGCCCCGAGACCAAAAATAATAGCCACCGAAACCGCCATGATGCCGAGGGCCAATACGCGACGGCTCACAAACCAGCGAAGCGAGCGTTGATAGGCGGTCGCCAATTGGTTGAACCAGCGCTCACTCATTTCAAACAAACGATTATTGTGTGTTGTCTTGTGAAGTGTCCGGGCGCTCATCATCGATGTCAGCGTTAGCGATACGAAGGCCGAGATAAGCACCGATCCCGCCACCACAATTCCGAATTCCCGAAAGAGTCGTCCGGTGAGTCCTTGCAGAAAGATAATCGGCAGGAATACGGCGGCGAGCGGTACTGTTGTTGAGATAATCGCGAAGTAGATTTCTTTTGATCCGGCATGCCCC
>JBGAWZ010000219.1:0-4210 GCA_044227335.1 Candidatus Zixiibacteriota bacterium
CTTGCGGTTACCTCATTAGCGCAAACTCAGCCAAGTGACACCCTCCCCAAACCCGATACACTCCTGTATGTACCTCAAATGGAACAACACCCCGCCGGTGATGTTACCAACGCGGTCAATCTTGAGAAACACCTGATCCAAAATCCGACTGCGGCGCTATTTAAGTCGATGGTGGTCCCCGGAATGGGCCAGGCCGGAAATCGGCGCTGGTTCAAAGCCGGACTATTCGCCGGACTCGAGGTCTGGTTTGCGCTCAAAGCGATCGACCACGGTCAGTCGGCCCACGCCCACAAAGCCGCTTTTGACGCCGAAACCGATGTCGACTATCGGCGGTCGCTCCACACCGCCTACGATATCGAACGCTCCAAACGCAACAAGTTTGTCTGGTTCTTTGGGCTGACCACGTTTGTGTCGATGTTCGATGCCTATGTCGACGCCCACATGTCCGGCTCGCCCAGCAATAAGCGAAACGACCAGTTCACGGTCGATCTGGCCCCCGATCCGCGCGGCGGCGCGATGGCCAGCATGTCATTTCATTTCTGATTCCCCCTTTTGGCAACTCAGTCCGTCTTTGCCCGTATTGACGTGAAATACAGTCTGCCATACCTTTACACCAACCTGTAACTTAAGCGAGGTATCCATGCGGCGTTTTCTGCCGATGTGTGTGTTGATCACAGTGTCGTTAATCGGTGTCACTGGGGTTTGGGGGTATGATCCCTCCTGGTCGCCGGATATCTCGGTGGATACATCGCCATATTTTGCCGGCGCTCACTACGACCAGTCGATCCCTCAACCAAACGCATATTTGCAATATCCACTCGGTCAATGGCCCCTTCGGTATGTTGAATTGGCCGCGTATCTGAAAGCGATCGAAGGCAAGTCCTCGCGTTTGAAGATAGAGACTCATGGACGGACGCACGAGAATCGCCCGCTTTACAATGTCATTATTTCGTCCCCGGAGAATATCGCGAATCTTGAAAAAATCCGTGCCGATCATTCGGCCTTTTCCGATCCGGCGACACCCTTGGCAACTGCAAATGCGATGGTCGGAAAAATCCCTGCTGTTGCATGGCTTGGGTATTCAATCCATGGTGACGAGTGTTCGGGAGTCGACGCGGCAGTGGCGCTGATATATCATCTCGTTGCATCTACCGATGCCGATGTTCAGAATCTGTTGAGTCGCCTGATAATAATCATAGATCCGAATCAAAATCCCGACGGCCGTGAGCGGTACCTGTCGATGCTTGAAACATATCGTGGGTATGTGCCGAACTACAACATGGAGGCGTTACAGCATCGCGGCCACTGGCCCTGGGGACGCGGCAACCATTATTGGTTTGACATGAACCGCGACTGGATTCTGGGCACGCAACCGGAAACCGACGGACGCCTGGCGACAACGCTGAAATGGCTCCCGCAGGTGGCGGTCGACGCCCACGAGATGGGAGCCGACGCCTCATTCCTGCACAACCCACCCCGCGAGCCGATCAATTACAACCTCCCGCCGGCTATCTCAAAGTGGTCTGAGATCTTCGGTGTCGAACAGGGGACAGCGCTTGATCAATACGGCTGGCCCCACTATTCAGGCGAATGGAACGAAGATTGGTACCCCGGCTACGGCGGTTCCTGGTCGGCTTATTCGGGGACAATCGGTTTGCTCTATGAACAAGCGCGAGTTGGGGGAGCGATGGTCAAGCAATCGGATGACTACCTGCTCACCTACCATGAAGCCGTGCACCATCAGATCGTTTCCAGTGTGGCGAATCTCGTCTCGTTGTCGAATCATCGGGAAGATATCCTGCGCGATTATCGTGCAACGCGTACCCAGATTGTTGAACAAGGGAAACGATCCGGCCTTACCTTTGTTTTTCCGCCTGATCCGGACAAGGTGAAGCAAGCGTCGTTCATCACGACTCTTCTCAAGCAAGGGATTGAGATTCAGCAAACAACTTCGGAGACAACGGTCAGCGGGATCGAAAGCCGTGGCGCTAAAGTGTCCGGTGCCAAGCTTCCCGCAGGATCGTATGTCGTCTCCACTGCCCAAGTGCAGGGGGCGCTGATCAAAGCGATCCTGGAGTTTGACCCGCGTCTGAAAGTCTCCATGCTCGAAGAAGAGCGTCGGTATGTGCAGAAGAAAGATGAGTCGCGGATGTACGATATCACAACCTGGTCACTTCCGCTGGCCTACAATCTGAAAGCGTATGCGACAACGACGTTTTCCGCCCCCCGCCTGGAACCAGTGACTAAAATCGCACCCGAAAAAGGTCAGGTGGTCAACGCCGGGCCTCTTGCGGCATATGTGGTCAACATGGAAGGTGAAGCAACCGCCCGCTTTCTGATCAAGGCGTTCGCCAGTGGCATGACTCTCTTTGCCGCAGAGCGGCCGTTCACTGTCGAGGGACGTTCATTCAATCGCGGATCGCTTGTCATCCGCGTTCGCGGGAATATCGATTCTCTGGCCGAGGTACTCCGGCCGATCGCCGAAGAGTCGGGCGTGCATGTCTACGGAGTACACACATTTACCGCAACCGAGGGTGCGTCGCTCGGCGCCGAGGCGTACCGCCTTCTGGAATCGCCCCGTATCGCCATTGTGACCGGCGACGGCCTCAACTTTAATTCTGTCGGATCGATCTGGAATATGATCGACGCCGAGCTGAACATGCCGCATTCCCTGATCGAAGTCGACGACCTCCGATACGGAAATCTCACTCCCTATAATGTCATTATCATCCCGTCATCATGGGGGCCGCTGGGCGACCGTCTCGGCAAAGGCGGCAAAGACAACATCGATACCTGGGTGAATGCCGGCGGCACATTGATCTGCCTCGGCAATTCGACCGAATGGGCGGCCGATTCCTCGACCGGACTCTCGATGGTCCGCTCCCGTGGACAAGTGCTGGATAAACTCGACAAGTACGCCAAGAGCTTGGAACGCGAACTGGCGATAGCGGTTGTCGACACAGTAGCGCTTTGGTATCCCGAAAAAGCTCCCGCCGAAAAGAAAAAGGAAGCCTCGCCGTCGCTTTCAGCCGAGGAAGCCAAAGAGCTGGAAAGTTTTCAGCGCAAGTTCTCGCCGCAGGGCGCATTTCTGAAAGTGAATCTCGATCCGGAATTCTGGTTGAACTACGGTATGGACTCTACCGTGACCGTCTTGTTCTCGGGAGGCACAGTCTTCCTGTCCAGCCCGCCGGTGAAAACCGCAGGACGATTCGCGGGCGAAAATTCTGTGCGTGTATCGGGACTACTCTGGCCTGAGGCCCGTGCGCGGGTGGCCAACTCGGCGTATTTGACACAAGAGTCGCATGGAGGCGGACAGATTATCTTGTTCGCCGAAGAGCCAAATTTCCGAGGATATTTCTGGGGAACGCGACGACTGCTCATGAACGCGATTCTCTACGGCCCCGGTATGACCGGCGGCGGCCACGAGGACAAACACCGTGAGCTGTTCAGGAATTGAACAGGCCGGCAACTACGGTCTTGTCGGAGCCTGAAAATACGCTATATTAATGTAGGAGGACGCCTGCGGGCGTCCTCATTTGTTGAGTGCGCGCCACAATTGAGAGGCTTCGACAGGCTCAGCCTGAAGTCGGTCGAAGCAAGGCAAGAAGATGTGTGTCTTCAGGAAACCTAGTTGTGACTTCACCCTGAGCTTGTCGAAGGGTTCGACCGCGTCTGACACAATTGCTACCGAACAAATCGCGTCACGCAAGACGCCACTTTGAGTTGAGAAAGTTAGATGAAAAATAAACGCGTCCTAGTCACCCCCTTCTGTCGTTGCGCGCGTCACGTCACCCTGAGCTTGTCGAAGGGTCCAGACGGGACCGAAGCAATCTCGCCTCACACCGCCAACTCCGAAGAGAATCTCAGATGAAGAATAAGAGAGTTCTTGTCACCGGCGGCGCCGGTTTCCTCGGCTACCACCTCGCGCAAAATCTCCCGCGCTACGGTGCCTCGTTCATGGCCTTTAATGATATCGCGCCGTTTTTCGCCGGTGAATATCCGGAAGGGTCACTGTTGGTCAATGTCGATGTCCGCGATGCCGACAAAATGTATCGCCTTATCAAAGACAACCGGATTGACATCATTGTCCACTGCGCCGCCGCCCTCCCGCTCTGGCCACGCGAAGAAATCATGTCGACCAATATTGCCGGTGTGCGCAACACCCTTGAGCAGGCGAAAAAGTGCAATGTCGAGCGGGTGATATTTATCA